>JAMOMJ010000064.1 GCA_027067135.1 Cyclobacteriaceae bacterium | reverse complement strand
TTTGCACCGGCTACTTCGAAAGAACGCTGCAAGCCATACACTCCCTCGCCCAACATAATATCGCCAAGGCCAGTTTCGCAAGCACTTAATACTACTAAATCAGTGTTGGTTAAATCCAAATTCATAGCCTCATAAGCGGTTAACACACCATTATTGCCGCCTGCATTTAAATCCATTTTACCTGCATTAGCTAACAATAATCCAGATTTTAATAATACGTTTTCATTAATATTATTTAGGGGCACACTAAATACTTTATTATTATTCGCTTTTACATTTTCAACAAAAAAACCGTGTGTTGCAATATGAAGCAACTTCGGGCTTTTAGCTTCCTTAATTTTTTGCTCCGTAGCTTCTGCATGTTCATAAACGGTATTTTTAAAACCATTGGCCTTTAGAATTGTTGAAACCGCAGCAATTTCCTTACCTGTACCAGGCAAAGGAGAAATATCTGGCGTGCCATAAGTAGGGTTACCCACTAGCAAAGCCGTTTTAGCAGATGTGTTTTGGTTAGTATGGTGCTCAACTAGAGAACGTAAACTACTCACGTTTAATATGGTTAAATCATCAAGTACATAGCCTCCTTGCTCATTTTTAAAAGAATTTACACTCAGTTGGTTATAAACCCCATCTGACGATAAATAAATTAAACTAACACCTGCTAGTTCATTTGCAATTGGCTTCCAAAACTGATTGTAACTAAATCCATCTGCTCGTTTAAGTTTAATTGCATTTCTAAAATATTTAAAATACCTTGTTTCTAGCTGATCTCCATTGCTTAAAACCACCATTTTTATCTCAGAAGGCTTTACGACCAATGCCATATATTTTGCGATTTGGTCATCGAGAGAATATCCAACCCTAATAATTTCAACAGCGGCCTCTCCGCCTTTTAATTTGCCTTGAACATCAGCTAATACGGGTGCTTTACTCTTGTAAGCTTCACTAAAAATGCCTGACTTTTGGGAGAGTTCTTTCTCAAGTTGATTTGTTACCGTTGCAATCGAATCGGTATTTACTTTTTGCACTTTTAGGTCTTCTTTACTCATAGAATAGTAAAGTGCCAATTGGCGTTTATTATCCAACCAAGAATTATAGGTTTCAATCAAATTATCGTCTCCACTATTTAAAATAGAAGATTTAACCTTAGTGGTACTGGAGAGAAGCATAGCTTTAGTAGCTAACCGATAATTTATGGCTGTTTTAATAACTTCGGAATTAGTCTTGCCAACATCTGTAGTAAATGCAAAATACTTTTCAAATCGAGGTCGCAGTGTTTTCCAATACGCTGCTTTTTCAACATCGCTCATAGGAGCAAAATACTCAGAAACAAATTTTAAGGATTGGTCAATCGATTGTTTAAACAGCTCATCCGCCATTTCAATATTACCTTCCTGCCAATTTACAAGAGCTAGCTCAGTTATTGCCTCCACATAATGCGGATGGTTATCTCCATACGTGTTTTTCAAAATTCGTTTAGCAGATATTAACCTTGTGCCAGCTTCCTTTAAATTTCCCTGATTACGATATAGTGCACCCAAACGAGCTTCTGCAAGGCCATAGCCTGAAAAGCTTTTTCCAAATTTTTTCTCATAAACCGCCAAAGCTTCAAGTAGAAGATTTTCTGCCTCATCATACTTTTCAATTTCCATGTAAAGCGATGCCTTTATCTCTAATAAATGAGCATAGTCAGGGTTCGACTTTTTGCTTTTCAGGGGATTACGAGAAACTGCATTAATCGCAGACTGAAAAATTTCTTCTGCTTCATCATATTTTTGCTGCTGCTGGTAGAGTAATCCTAAATTTGTTTGAAATCTGGCATACTTTAACGACTTAGTACTCATATTTTCTGCAGCTACAGAAAGACATTCTTTAATATCCCTTTCCGCCTCTTTGTACCTACCCAAATTTTGAAACAAAACGCCCCTATTATTCAAAGTTATGGCATAGGCCATAGACGATTTTCCTGAAACTTGTTCATTGATTTTTAGCGTTTCAGTCAGCTTTGATTCCGCCTCATTAAAATCGCCCATGTTTTTATAAAGCACCGCTAAGTTGTTTAAGGATGCAGCGTAATCAACACTATTCTCACCTCTCAGCTCTTTGCGCGATTCGAGAGCCTTTGTAGTAAATTCCATAGCCAAATCATATCTACCCATGCCATTATAGAGCATCCCTAAATCTGCAATAACCCGTGGGTACATTAAATTTGTTTGGTTTCCTTCTAACTCTAAAATGCCTAAGGCAACAAAAAAAGATACTTGTGCAAGCTCAAATGCATTAGTAGCATAGTACATCTCCCCCATATCAATCTGTTCTCTAGCCTCTTCTAAGAGTGTTTTATCTTTATCCTCATCGAGGTAAATACTTGCTACATTAGTTACATCATCCAGCTTTTCTTTGTCTTCGTACTGAGCAGATACATCACTAAAAGAAACAGAATAGTTAAAACTTGTAGTGTCAAATTTTTCTCTGGTTTTACGCAGATGATCAGACATCATTTCTGTACCTTTTTTAAGCCCTGCAGAAGCTGCTTTGTCTAGTAATTTACCAAACTGTGCATACGAAAAAATAGGAGATAGAAGTAATAAAAATAGTATGGTTCGCATAATGATTAATTTATAATCAAAAATACCAAATCACTTATTAAAAAGAGTATTCAAGAAAAGGGATTCTCTAATTTAGAATTACACCAGTTACTGTTTTTGACTTGCCAATAAGTAGAGTACAGCCATTCGCGTAGCAACTCCATTCTCCACTTGGTCAAGAATAATAGCATGGTTAGAGTCTGCTACATCGCTACTTAGCTCTACACCTCTGTTAATTGGGCCAGGATGCATAATCGTAATCTCCTTATCCAGCTTTTGAAGCATGCTAAGATTAATGCCATAATAAAGGGAATACTCTCTAAGTGATGGAAAATATTTAATTTGCTGCCGCTCTAATTGAATGCGTAACACATTGGCTACATCGCACCACTGTAGTGCTTTAAATACATCGAGCTCTACTTTTACACCCAAGGATTGAATATGTTTGGGAAGTAATGTGTTAGGGCCACAAACCATAACTTCGGCTCCTAATTTTTTAAGTGCAAAAATATTAGAAATGGCTACTCTTGAATGAAGAATATCACCAATAATAGCCACTTTTAAGCCAGCTACATTACCAAACCGTTCTCTAATCGAATAAGTATCTAATAAGGCTTGAGTTGGGTGTTCATGGGTTCCATCTCCTGCATTTACAATATTAGCATCGATATAGCGTGAAAGGAAGTGAGGTGCACCTGGACTAGCATGCCGCATTACCACCATATCCACTTTCATGGCTAAGATATTATTTACGGTATCAAGCAAAGTTTCTCCTTTTTTGAGGGAGCTCGAAGAAGCAGAAAAATTAATTACATCGGCTGAGAGTCTTTTCTCTGCTAGCTCAAAGGAAAGTCGGGTACGTGTTGAGTTTTCAAAAAAGACATTGGCAATGGTAATATCTCTAAGAGATGGAACTTTTTTAATAGGGCGATTAATAACTTCTTTAAATGTATCGGCAGTGTCAAATATTAATTGAATATCCTTTTCGGTCAAATCTTTAATTCCCAATAGGTGCTTCTGACTAAGCTGCGTCATTTTCTTCGTTTATTAACCAAACTTTATTTTGTTTATCAGGTTCGAGCTGAACCAATACTTTTTGATGTGCTAATGTATTAACTTCTTTTCCTACATAATTTGGAGCCAAGGGCACATCTCGCGAATACTTTCTATCTATTAAAACCAAAAGTTCTACTTTTTGAGGTCTTCCAAAAGCCAAAAGGGCATCCATTGCCGAACGTACAGAACGGCCTGTAAATAACACATCGTCAATTAAAATTACTTGTTTATCCTCCACCACAAAATTCATCTTAGTTTCGTGGGCTTTTGGAGGTATATCAAGCCGTCTAAAATCGTCTCTATGAAAAGTTGAATCTAAATAACCGTAGGTAATATCAACACCTGTTAGCTTTTTTAGCTGAACAAGAATGAGTTCTAACAAAAAGGCTCCTCGTGGTTGTAAGCCAACTAAAACCGTATTATCAAAAGATCTGTGATTTTCTATTAATTGATGGCAAAGGCGATTTATGGTAATGGAAAGCAGGTCGGGGTTGAGTATTAATCGCTTTTGCATGGTATATTGATTGCAAAGATAGAAAAGATTTTTGGTGTGTGAAACGAGACAATGTAAAAATACTTGTGAATTAATAATGGGCTCGGTTGAGCCCAGAGAGATTGCCGAGTCTTACGCTCGGCAATGACGCAGGCCATAAAGAGGTTTGTTTCGCTGATCCTGTTTTGGGTGAACCAACATTATAAGCCCTGATGATTTACAATCATCGCTTTTTTTGTGCATAAAAATCTTTCTGAAACAAGTTTCAACTTTTGACTTTGAAGTGGATTAGCTCCGCTGATCCGGTTTTGGGTGAACCAACATTATAAGCCTTGATGATTTACAATCATCGCTTTTTTTGTGCATAAAAATCTTTCTGAAACAAGTTTCAACAGATTTTTATGCACAAAAAAAGCCTCCGCTAGCTAGCGGAGGCTTATAATGAGGCGTTGAGCGGATTCGAACCGCTGTACAAGGTTTTGCAGACCTCTGCCTAGCCACTCGGCCACAACGCCATTACTTTTGTATATCAAAATAACGATAACACAAAAGTAAAATATTATTAAGTTTATAAAGCAATGCCACCCCGATAATTATCGGGGTGGTATCGAATTAATTACTTATCTTCCCCATCAGCAGCATCAGCCTTTGGGGCTGCTTCTGCTTTTGGTTCTTGTTTTTTAGCTTTTGCTTTAGTTGCTTTTTTAGCTTTAGGAGCAGCCTCTTCTTTTGGCGCCTGCCCAACTTCGTCATTCTGGCGAGCTTCTTCTTTTGGAGCTTCTTCTTTCTTCTTAGCTGGCGCTTTTTGGGCAGCAGGCTTTTCAGCAGGCTTATCCATTTGCTCCTTTAAAGCAGAAAGTGCAGATAAATCACCTAGGCTAGAAGTTGCTTCTTGATTACTAGAACTAGTCGCTTTTTTCTTGCCAGCAGCCTTTTTCTTAGGAGCTACAGGTTTTTCATCTTCTTTATACGTTGCAGTGTGCGATAATAAAATTCGCTTCTCTCCTTTAGAGAACTCTATTACTTTAAAGTCTAAAGCTTCTCCAACGCTAGGTTTAGAACCATCTTCTTTGGTTAAGTTCTTAGCATTTACGAAACCTTCGATACCATAAGGTAATTCAAGTACAGAACCTTTATCCGTTTTGTTATTGATAGTACACTTATGTGTAGAACCAATTTCAAAAACAGTTTCAAAAGTATCCCAAGGATTTTCTTCTAATTGCTTATGACCTAACGCCAGTTTTCTATTTTCAACATCTAACTCAAGTACTTGAACTTCTAACTCACCGCCAACAGCAATAAACTCAGATGGATGTTTGATTTTCTTAGTCCAGGAAAGATCAGAAACGTGTACCAGTCCATCAATACCTTCTTCAAGCTCGATAAATAAACCGAAGTTAGTTAGGTTACGAACAATTCCTGTGTGGTTAGTTCCAACACCATATTTAGAAACAACGTCAGTTTTCAACCAGGGATCTTCAGTTAATTGCTTGATACCAAGCGACATTTTACGATCTTCACGATCTAATGTAAGTACCACAGCTTCCATTTCGTCTCCAACTTTCATAAAGTCAGTTGGGTTACGTAAGTGCTGCGACCAGCTCATTTCAGAAACGTGAATTAAACCTTCAACACCTGGTTGAATTTCTAAGAACGCACCGTAATCAGCTACATTAACAATTTTACCTTTTACTTTAGATCCAACTTCTAATCCTTCTGCTAGTGCATCCCAAGGGTGAGAAGTAAGTTGTTTCATACCTAGAGAGATACGTTTTTTATCCTCGTCAAATTCAAGAACAACAACTTTTACAGTTTCATCTAATTTAAGTACTTCTTCTGGGTGGTTAATTCTACCCCAAGAAATATCAGTAATATGAAGTAAACCATCAACACCACCTAAATCGATAAATACACCGAAGTTGGTCATGTTTTTGATAACTCCTTCTAATACTTGTCCTTTTTCAAGGTTATTCAATATTTCAACGCGTTGTTTCTCAAGATCTTTCTCGATTAATATTTTGTGTGAAACAACTACGTTATCATTTGTATAATTAATTTTTACAACCTTAACCTCCATTGACTTACCAACAAAAATATCGAAATCACGGATAGGTTTAACATCAATTTGAGATCCTGGCAAAAACGCTTCAACACCGAAGATATCTACAATAAGACCACCTTTAGTCCTACGTTTAACAAAACCTTCAATTACAGTATCATCATCGTGAGAAGATTGGATGTTTTCCCAAGCTTTAACGATTTTTGCTTTTCTACGAGAAAGAACTAGCTGACCTTTAACGTCTTCTTGCTCATCTACATACACTTCAACAACATCACCAATTTTAAGATCAGGAGTATCTCTAAATTCAGAAGCAGAAACCAAGCCATCAGATTTAAACCCTATATTAAGGATTACGTCTCTGTTAGTAACACTAACTACTGTTGCTTGAACTACTTCGCGTTCGGTTACAGTACCTAGGGTTTCTTCGTACATTTTAGCCAAATCTTCCTTTTCCTTGGTTGAGTATCCATCACCAAATCCTTTGGTAGATACTGCATCCCAGTCAAATTCTTCTACAACGATTTCTTCTTTTTTAGGTTTTGAGGTTTTTTCTGCTTTCTGCGTTTCGTCTTTGGCTTCAGCAGAGTCAGTTGGAACTTCTTCTTTTACCTCTTCAACTACTTCTTCGGCTTTTACTTCCTCAACAACCTCTTTTTTAGGTTCTTTTGTTTCGGCTTTAGCTTTAGTTGTTTTTTTTGCTGCGGCTTTTTTAGGGGCAGCCTCAGGAGCAGCTTCTGTTTTAGCAGCTACTTCTTCTGTTTTCTGCGTGTCGCTTGTAGCTTTAGCAGAGACACTAGCAGGTTCAGCCTTCGCTTCTTCTGCTTTTTTTTGAGCTTCACTCATAATATAAATTGCTTGTAATCAATTGGTTAACCCAACAAGCATCTGGGTCGTTTTTAATGTAACATCTCCCGTTAGGAGCCATCCGTTTTGAATGGAGTGCAAAGATAGGAAAAAATATAAATAGTTCGAAGCAATGAGTTAAGAGTTCGAAGTATATATTATCATAATTTGGGATTGGTTTTATGGCGGTCTTTATCACGGAGCGTTTTTTTCTCCATATTTTTTTGGAATGCCTCTGTTAAATTTACTCCCGTTTGATTTGCCAAACAAATAAGCACCCAAAGAATATCAGCCATTTCGTCTGGCAGGCTATGCTTTTTATCCGATTTTTTAAATGATTGCTCACCATAAGTACGCGACATAATGCGTGCAAGCTCCCCCACTTCTTCGGTTAAGATGGCCATATTGGTAAGCTCATTAAAATACCGAACACCAGTGGTGTTTATCCACTCATCTACTTGTTTTTGTGCTTCGTCAATGGTCATATCCTATTTTTTGAATCAATGATAATTGTAACCGGCCCATCATTTATCAAGGCCACTTGCATGTCAGCTCCAAACTCACCTGTTTCAACACTATTATTAATACTATGATTAAGCGTTTTTATAAAATCTTCGTATAATGGAATGGCAACTTCTGGTCTTGCCGCTTTTATATACGAAGGGCGGTTCCCTTTTTTTGTACTTGCCTGTAAGGTAAACTGACTGATGGCTAACACTTCACCGTTTATTTGATTGATATTCAAATTCATCACACCCTCATTATCATTAAAAATACGAAGGTTGGCAATTTTATTCACAAGCCAGTCAATATCTGCTCGAATATCCTCTGATTCAATTCCTACTAATATTAGTAAGCCTTTACTTATGCTACCAGCCACTTTGTTATTTATGGTAACACTGGCATTTTTTACTCTTTGGATTACAATCTTCATTTCTATTATTGCATTTCACCCGATAAGTGTACAAATACCCCTTCTGTATGCTCTATTGACTTATCATACATAGATTTAGCTACTTTCTCCCCTGCAATGGCCTTATAGTTCTTTAGTGGGCCAACAAAAAGAAAACCAAGCCCTTTCGTAATGGATTGACTAATACCTTCTGCCAGTCTTTTCTCCTGTCTTTCACCTAGCAATAGAGATGGTTGATAAATATGCATCTGTCTAAATGCTAAACTTTTGAGTTCATCTTCAATCTCCCCTTTTACCTTATTATAAAAAATAGAGGAATTCGAATTTGCTCCCATTGCGGTAATAATATGAAATGCGTTTGCCCCTTTTATTAATGAGTAATTCGCCAATAATTTGGGGTACTCAAAATCTACTTTTTTAAAAGCTTCTTTAGAACCTGCCTTTTTTATAGTGGTGCCTAAACAGCAAAATACTACATCAGGCTTAATGTCAAGTTCATCTAATTTTTCAAAATCTGAAATATATTGTTCAAGTCTGGGATGAATTATCTTCAACTTTCTTCTACCAATAGATACAATTTTCGTATAATCTTCAGTGTCTAATAATAGGTTAAGTAATCTTCCTCCAACCAAACCAGAAGCACCAGCAATCAATGCAACGCTCATTTTTTAGAAGAATCCCAGATTTTAAATTGCTCAATATCTTGCTGAAAGGCATTAGAAATTAGCATTATCACGGTAAAGTCATCTATAAAGCCTGTAAATGGAATAAAGTCTGGAATAAGGTCGATTGGCATTAAAAAGTAGATAATACCAGCAACAATAGCCACCATTGATTTCCAAGGAGCTTCTGTATATTCACCTTTCGCAAATGCCTGAATCATTTTAAGAAAAACACGAAGATTGTGGCCAAGTTTACTAAGTTTCGAGTTCTCAAGATTCACTTCACTCAACCTGGCTTTAGAAGCATTTAATACTTCATTGAGTTTCTGTTTATCGCCCAAAATATTGGAAGCCCTTGTTTTTGCTCGCTCAAAAAATTTATTCTCCTGTATTTTTAATTCTGCCATACTGTAAATATACAAGTTATTGAAACAGCTTTTATATTTTATAATACTTACCTAACTCTTCTTTTAACGAAGAAAGGGCAAGTTCTATTGAGTCAATATCAGTTGCCATTGTTTGCTCTAGTAACTTTCTGGCATAATCTAATGAGCTAGCTTCAGGATCTATTTCTTGAAAAGTAGCATTCACTTTAGTTACCAAATCCTCTTTAGCCGACACCACCATACTCCATAAATCTACACTTAAATACACTTGTTGTGCCACATTATGATTAAACTCATTCCTAACTTCTTCTAAAATATCGTTATGTAAAACCGCAGCTGTCATGCCTGGTTTATTTATTCGTACCAATAAATTATCTGTAGATATGCGCTCCAAAAACAATGTAATTCTTTCAAAAGCCTGCATTCGAACAGGCAAAGTAATTTCTAGCGACTTCTGTTTTAAGTCCAACTCTTTAGCTAAAAGAGATTTGCTTACCATTACCTTAATGGCCAAATACATACCGTATAATACCAAAGTTGCAGGAAGTACCAGTTTAAGAATTTCGATTAATGAATCCATTTTGAGTTATTGTTTTAACAAATATGTACCAATATTTAAGTTTTGACAACATTAGAACGTTTGTAATAATAATTTATAATAAACAACTGCAAATAAAATTACAAAACAAATTATTCTCTTATTTATATTTGCTTATATGATTACTGAACTCCCATTAAAAATAACACCTGAGGCTCTTAAGCAAATTAAAATGATAATGGCCGAAAAATCTGTGCCAAAAGGCTATGGTTTACGAGTAGGCACAAATAGTGCAACTTCATGTGGCACTACTTCGTTTATGTTGGGGTTTGATAAAAAAAAATCGAGTGATGACTCTTTTGAGTTTAAGGGCATTAAAGTTCTCATTCATAAAAAAGAGATGCTTCACTTAATTGATATCACCTTAGATTATGAAGAAGGTGATGAAGCCACAGGCTTTAGGTTTGACAAATAGAATTACCTGGTTTTTGTAAGCGTAACACCGCTCATTTTACAAACGGCTCCAATAGGAGGGTTCAACTTACCAATACGCACTTTTACATGTTGAATTTGCTCCCAGTATTTAAAAATAGCATCGCAAATACGAGAAGAAACATGTTCTAATAGCTTAGATCGAATTTCCATTTCTGCAGAAATAATATGAAATAGTTTTTCGTAGTCGATGGTGCCAGATAACTCATCTGTTTTTTCTGCTTCTGATACATCCACTTCTACTTCTACATCTACAATAAAGCTATTGCCTTGTTCTTTTTCAAAATCGTGAACGCCATGGTAAGCAAAAAACTCAAGGCCTTCTAAAGAAATTATTGCCATTAGTCCAGTTCGTCAAAAAAAGAAGCCGAAGAGTTACTTTCCTTAGTTTCTTCATTTTCTAGTTCATCAATTAAATCTTCAGCAATAATTGGCTCAGGTTTTGGAGTGCTATTGCTTTGAGTTGGTACTGTTCTTGGAGGTTTGCTAGGTTCTGGTGCTCCAATGGCTTCGTTCCTAATTTCCTGCAACCGCTTATCCAAATCAAAGTGCTTTAAATTGTCGCTCACCTTTTGCACCCTTTGTAAGGTTATGGTAGAAAGGTTGGTTAGTTCATTTAAGATGTCATCTCTATGGTTTTCCAACATATTATAAACACGAGCAAGTTCTTTAAGCTCATTATCCATCCCTTCTAAAATTTGCTTGGAATTTAACTCAGCATCATCAATTATATTTCTAGCTCTAGATTTAGACTCGTTAAGCAAAGCATCTGCATTCATTTGAGTTTCTTTCAAATGTAATTCGGCCGTTTTTTTGGCTTGCTCAATCATATTAGAGCCAGTATCTTCCGCTGTTTTAAGCGTTTTATATAACGAAGCCTCTACTTCTCGTAATTTAGAAACATCAGCTTCAGATTTTTGAAGTTGAGTTTCTAACGTCTTAATCTGATCGAGGGCATTTTCCCATTCGTGCGAAAGTGAAAGCAAAAAAGCGTTTACTTCTTCTTTATCGTACCCTCTAATTTGCTTCTCAAATGTCTTTTTCTTTATTTCTAAGGGAGTAATTTTCATTATTCAGATGGGTTCTAGTTAACCTGCCAGATGCCAATTTTCTTGTTTATGCCTGCAGTTATTACAAATTTATGATTTTCAATCCAAAGTATATCGTTTATTCTGCCATTGTGTTCAATTTGTACCGAATCAAGCTTCGTTATCTTCTTTTTTTCAATTTTATACTTAACTAACACACCAGACTTACCGAGAATTATAACGTTTGATTTAGTTGGGTTGATACATATCCTATTAATTTCTAAACTCTCCTCCCATTCACCTACAATTTCCACTTTCCTCTTTGCTAGATTCCAAACATAAAGACCATTTGAAAGGGTGAATAGCAACCTAGCCCCCAACAATTTTATAGCACTTGGTTTCTCGACTAAATTGATGGTCGCTTTTACCTTACTGATGATCTCAAACCAGTTTATCCCCTGATCTGTGGAATACCATACGTTATCATTCTCAACAATGAAAGCTGGTGGCTCTTTCAGCCCAGATGCAATACGTTCTTTTATTGCATCTGTTTCTCTATCTATAATGAGCAATTCACCTATGTGAGTGGATAGCATGATAAACTTATTGGTCAACTCCATTTTACCAAAAGAAGTAGCAGGAATATCAACCGTTTTAAGAATTTTCCTTGTTTCAATATCTATAACAAAAAGTCCTTTATGATTAACGGCTGCATACAAGGTATTTGATGTATGCTCATATTTAATTGCAGAAATGAGGCCCCTCAACTTTATAAGCACATCGCCTTCGTTGGGTTTGGTTAAGTTCCATTGCACAATTAAGCCTTCCGAGCCAGCAGAATAAAACAATTGCTCGTTGTTTCCTTTTGTAAGTGACGTAATTGCACCTCCATGCCCTTCAAAATATGAATGTAACTGCAGCATAATTTAATCCTGAATATTGCCTGACAGTTAAAAATAATCCAACTTTGGAATGTATGCCATTATTTAAGAAAATAATTGATAGAAATTTCATACTTGCTGTGTGGCATTTAACTGAAGATGAGGATTATTTTATTGGCGACAAGGATAAATTTTCTGCTAGCCCTGAAAAGTTGGATGAAATTCATGTGGACCAACGAAGAAAGGAATGGCTCTGTAGCCGCCACCTTGGATGGAGCATTGCCAAAGAACTAGAAGGTTCTTGTGATGGCATTTGGAGTGATTCTCATAATAAACCTCATATTAAAAATTCTAAACTTCAAATATCTATTTCACACGCTAAACCCTATGTGGCCGTTTTGGTTCACAGAACAAATTCTTGCGGTGTAGATATTGAAGAGAAAAAAGGAAAGCTTTTAAAGCTTGCTCCAAAGTTTTTAACTCAACGTGAACTAGACTTGGCAGGCGGAAGTCTTGATGCCACGGCTATTTCTTGGGGAACCAAAGAAGCCATTTACAAATTATATGGAAGGAAGCAGCTCATTTTTAAGGAGAATATATTTCTATATGAACTAGATACAATTCAACAAAACGGTAGCCTAAAAAGTGAACTTAAAGTGAATAATATTGTTACCAATATTAACATTAAATACGAACAATTCGGGAATCATATTTTGGTTTATACTACTTAAATTACTACCATGTTGACTTTGTATCTTTAGTCACAAATACACAAATCTCGTTTTTCTAATTTTGGAACCTATTAAAAAATACTAAGATGTCAAAAGAATCAATTTCTACAAAATATACAGGAGGCATGTCCTTCGAAACACAATTTGGTGCCCATAAATTAATAATAGATGCAGATCCTGCATTTGGAGGAGAGGACAAGGGGCCTAAACCAAAACCTTTAGTGCTCAATGCCCTCACTGGCTGTACAGGCATGGACGTAGTTTCTCTTCTGAATAAAATGCGAGTGGAGTTTAAGGATTTAGAAATAAATGTGGATGCTGAAATGACTGAGGAGCACCCTAAGTATTATAATAAAATTCATTTAATTTATGTAATAAAGGCTAATGAAGCTGATAGAGCTAAGGTTGAAAAGGCTGTAAATTACTCTCAAGAACGCTATTGTGGGGTAAGCCTTATGCTTTCTAAAGCAGCAGAACTTACCTACGAAATTGATATGAAGCCTTTGGATTAGCTTTCGATATTTCGTTCAGTGTCATCTACACTGTTAACCTGAGTTCGGGATAAGGAATGCTATTACTTATCCCGAACTTAGGTTGTTAATAAACTATTTTGAATTATCCATTGGCGGATTATTTTTTTAAAATCTAGGCTGGTGGCATCCTTTGATTATTGACGTTAGTCTTTCCTATGGTTTTCCAACATTTCCATTTCACTTTTTAACATTCCAATTAGTCCAATTCCTAATTACCCTTCAAACAGTGTCAGTAACTGCTTTACTTCATCGGCTCTACTATGTTCATCAAGTTTTTCGAAACTAATAATTAGGTTTCGCAATACTCTTGTAATTATATCAATATGGGTGCAAGCTTCATAAAATTTAGGGTGAGGGTTTATATTTATTTGCCCTAAGTAATGATCTATATCTTGTTTAGTAAATATTAAGCCTCTATTAAATGCATTAATATAAAACTGTATGTTTTTTTCTTCATTATTATAAGTGATAATAAAAAAATTAGGGAGATTAACTCCATACAATGGCATATTGAGTTTTTGCGCAATAAGCATATAAATTACACTCAACGCAATTGGATTACCACGTTTAGACTCAATAACTGAATTAATCATTGAGTTTGCAGGCGAATGGAAGTTAGCCGTATTGGCTTTAAATCTCAATTTTGAAAAAAGAACACCACTAATGGCTTTTACCTGATCGTAAGGATGGGCCTCTGGCTCAAAATTTGGCCATACCTCATAATATAACTGCTCAAAATCTTGTGTTAATTTTTCTAAACTTAGATCAGGATACTGGTATGTAGCAATAAGCCACATTCCTTTTAATAAATCGTCAGACTCATTAGCCTTCCATTCTTGTAATCGCTCTTTAAGCAAATTAAACTGAAGTGTATGTACAATTTCCTCAATTCGTTCTTGAACTGAAGCATCAAAGCTAGCACCCCACTCTTCTTCTAAAAAGGGAATAATTTCATTGCCCATAGAAAAAATCTTCTCCTCAATTTGAGGTCGAAGCTCATCATCTTCTAAAAGAGAAACTAAGGCCTTGAGTTCTTTGGTATCCATTGGTTAAGTTTGAATTACACCTACATTAAAGGGTTTTTCAATTGGAGCGTTATTGGCAGCTTCTATACCTATAGAAATCACTTTCCTTGTTTCAAGCGGATCAATCACTCCATCTACCCAAAGTCTGGCAGCAGCATAATATGGGCTTAACTGCTTATTATATTTATTAGTAATTTTCTCTAATTGCTTAGACTTGTCGTTTTCAGAAAGCTCTTCTCCTTTTGCTTTGGCTGAGGAAACTTTTATTTGCAATAAAGTATTTGCAGCGGCAGCTCCACTCATAACTGCCATTTGTGCTGTAGGCCAGGAATAGATTAGTCTTGGATCGTAAGCCTTACCACACATGGCATAGTTACCTGCTCCGTAAGAATTACCCATAATAATGGTAAACTTAGGCACCACAGAATTTGCCATGGCATTCACCATTTTAGCCCCATCTTTAATAATCCCTCCATGTTCTGCTGTGCTCCCTACCATAAAGCCACTTACATCTTGTAAAAACAAGAGGGGAATTTTTCGTTGATTACAGTTCATAATAAAACGAGCTGCTTTATCTGCCGAATCCGAGTAAATTACGCCTCCCATTTGCATCTCCCCTTTTTTTGTTTTTACCACCTTGCGCTGATTGGCAATTATGCCAATAGCCCAGCCATCAATTCTTGCAGTACCACAAATTAAGGTTTTACCATACTCTGCTTTATATTCCGAAAAATCAGATTCATCAATCAATCGATTAATGATTTCTTTCATTTCATAAGGCTTGGTTCTATCTGATGGAAAAATTCCATAAATCTCCTGTTCATCTAATTTGGGATCTTGAGATTCTGAACGGTTAAAGCCTGCCTTTTCGGTTTCTCCTATTTTAGAAAAAATGTCCTTTATATAATCTAAAGCTGCCTCATCATTTGGAAATTTATTATCGGTTACACCAGATATTTCGCATTGCGTGGTTGCACCACCTAATGTTTCGTTATCTATTTCTTCGCCAATGGCAGATTTTACTAAATACGAACCTGCAAGAAATATAGAGCCTGTTTTGTCAACAATTAAAGCTTCATCGCTCATAATAGGTAAGTAAGCACCACCTGCTACACAGCTCCCCATTATGGCTGCCACTTGTATTATACCCAAAGAAGACATTACTGCATTATTTCTAAACTGCCTTCCAAAATGCTCTTTGTCAGGGAAAATCTCATCTTGCATGGGTAAAAACACCCCAGCTGAATCTACTAAATAAATAATAGGCAACTTATTTTCAATAGACACTTCTTGTGCCCGCATATTCTTTTTGGCAGTAATCGGGAACCAAGCCCCTGCCTTTACAGTTGCATCGTTGGCTACTATTACACATTGTTGCCCACTTACATAGCCAATACCTGTAACCACACCTCCTGACGGGCATCCTCCTACTTCTTGGTACATACCATCTCCTGCGAAAGCAGCAATTTCAAGAAACTCAGAGTTAGTGTCTCTTAAGTAATCTATCCGTTCACGAGCGGTTAATTTTCCTTTTTTATGCTGGCGTTCTATGCGTTTATCTCCTCCACCTTTTTTAACTTTTGTCAAACGAAATTGAAGTTCAGAAATCAGTAATTTATTCTCGTCCTCATTTTTATTAAAGGCTAGATTCATATAGTGTATTAAATTATTGTTGCTTTTTGGCTTCTTTTTCAATTTGTTTTTTACTCTTACCTAATGGGCCAAAGAAATGCTTAGGATTTTCGTTTATATGCACAAGTAAGGTATCCAAGTCAGATATTGCCTTTTTCATAGATTCGTAGAGCTCATCATCAGTCAATAATTTACCAATAGAACTACTATCGTTTTGCAGCATTTGAGTTGTAAGAGTTAACTGTTCCAATAAAATATCTACCTTTTGAAGCGTAGTATTTAGCTCCAAATGAGTTAAAGAATCGGACAGCACTTTAAAATTATCGAGGGTGGGCTTTAAATCAACTACTGTTTGATTTAGGTTGGTTGTAAGCTTAGCAAACTCTGCTAACATAAGTTTTAGCGAAGTTCTATTCTCATAAATTCTTGCATTAAGGTTATCTGATAGTTTCGTAAAGCTTGCTAACGACTTTTTTAGTTCTGTTCCACTTCCAGATAAATCATCCAACAAAATATTTAGCTTACGCATTGTTACTTGAAGGTTATCCGAAATGGGCTGTGCACTTTCTTTAAAAAGCTCGGTTAGGTCTGGGTCAATTCGAGCGTTTAATGTGTCCCCTGGTTCTAGCGGTTTTTCTAAACTTCCTGGGAAAAGAATTATAGAAACGCCTCCCAGTAAATCAGAGTTTAACTTTGCCAAAGCTGTATCTCCCAACACAATATCGGAATTAATATCTAACTCAACCAACACTTTATTTTTTTGATTTTGAAGGAGCCTAATATTAGAAACTCGACCAACGCTATATCCGCTTATTTTAACAGGATTAGATTTTGTAAGTCCAGCAACATCTTCGTAAATAACATAGTACTTGCTTGTACTAGATAAAAAATCAACGCCTTTTAAATAATTAAAGCCGAGGTACAAAACTGTAATTGCAATAATTGCAAATGCCCCAACTCTTACTTCTTTAGATATTGCCATTTATTATGTTTAATTAGATGCGTCAATAGCAGTTTTATAATCTCTAAATGCCCTAAATATACCAGAGGCAATGTATTCTTGTTTCAATGGGTCGTTTAAGTCTAGCTCTTCTTTTGAGTTTGTTAAATAGCCTGTTTCAACCAATACGCTTGGCATTGAGGTTCTCCATAAAACCCAAAATGGAGCCATTTTAACACCCCTACTTTTTCTCCCAACTCGCTCCTTAAATTGTTTTTCAATTCTGGCAGCTAACCTTAAACTATTTTCTTGGTAAGCATGCTGACTTAACGTAAGCAAGATCATAGATTCAGGCGAATTTGGATCGAAGCCATCATACTTATCTTCGTAATTTTCTTCTAATAATATTACGGAATTTTCTTTTTTTGCCACCCTCATATTTCCTTCTACTTTGTCTAACCCCATCACATAAGTTTCGGTTCCATAAATGGAACTATTAGAAACGGCATTGCAATGGATAGAAATAAACAAATCGGCTCCATTTTTATTTGCGATGTAGGCTCTTCCTTCTAACTCAACGAAATTGTCATCATCACGTGTATAAATCACCTCTACATCTGGCAAATATTCATTAATAGTTCTGCCAAGTTTCAATGCGATTTTTAATGCAATATCTTTTTCTTTAGATACATCTCCGTGAGTACCAGGATCTTTACCTCCATGCCCAGCATCTATAACAACTTTATCTACTTTATTATAGGATTTATTTAGCGTACTGAAGGATGTTAGCACGGTTATTGCCGATAGGGCTATGATGCTAAAATATCTTGTCATACTACGAATGTTCAACGTTAATGAAATATCTTTACACAAATTTCTAAAAAAAACCGAGAATCAGAAGGATACACACAATAAATTGAACAATTTCGCCTTATTTAAACCCTTTATTTTATCGGCTTTACTACTCCTATTACTCAATATTCAAGCCAACTCTCAAGTTTCTGCTGATAGCACTGCAATCAGCACACCTGCTAAAATAGACTCTTTAGCATTACCTACCCTCGATTCGGCAAAAATATCTGTTAAAGATTCTACTATTTTACAACAAATAGATTCCACATTTTTAGCAAATCTAGACTCCATTCCTCTACTTAGTTCCGATTCAACTTTAATGGCTAAAGTAGATTCTGTTGCTAAGTTACCACCTGGCGACATTAAAACCACCGTAAAGTATAATGCCGAGGATTCCATTACTATTGATATGTTTACCAAAAACGTTAAAATTTACGGAAGCGGTATTATAGATTACAAACCTATTCAGTTGGACGCTCAAGAAATTACCATTAATTGGGAAGAAAACTTTATGCAAGCCAATGGAGTAGCCGATTCTACAGGAAGAGTACAAGGTAAGCCCATATTTAAAAATGGGAACGAGGTATATGAAACAAACGAAATTAAGTACAATTTCAAAACCGAAAAAGCTTCAATTACCGGCTTAGTAACTACCCAAGGAGATGCGTTTATCCATTCTGATAAAGTTTTTAAAAATGCAAATGGCGAATTGTTTAATCAAACAACATTATATACCACCTGCAACTTAGCACACCCCCATTATAGTATCAAGGCAAGAAAAGTAAAGGTGATTCCTAATAAAGAAATGATAGCCGGCCCTTTTAATATGATTATTAATGATGTACCAACGCCTCTTGGTTTTGCTTTTGGTATGTTCCCAGACCAACAAAGCAGAACTTCTGGTATTATTTTTCCAGATTTTGGAGAAGAAACACTCAGAGGTTTTTACTTAAAAAATGGAGGGTACTATTTTGCTTTTAGTGATTACATTAACCTTGACCTTACAGGCGACCTTTATACTAAAGGAGGGTGGGCAATTAGAGCCAAATCTAATTATTACGTACGCTATAAATTTCGAGGCAACTTTGCAGCAACATTCTCAAAGTTTAAGCAAGAAGACGAAACGACCTTAGAAGATAATATTTCGAATGATTTTAGGCTTGTTTGGTCGCATACTCCTGAGACAAAAGGCACAGGTCGATTCAGTGCGAATGTCAATTATGCGACCAATTCGTATAATAAAAACAACCAGTTAAACAACCAAAATGATCAAATCAGAGCAACATTGAGTTCCTCTGTAAATTATTCAAAAACTTTTGCAGGTACACCTTTTAGTATGGGTATAAGTGGAAGGTTTAACCAAAACCTGAACACTAAACAAGCAGATTTATTATTGCCAGATTTATCTTTTAACGTTCAAAACATTTACCCTTTTAAGAAGAAGGGTAGTTCAGGGAATAAATGGTATGAAAAAATAAACTTTAGATATGCTATGGGAGCCACTAATAAGGTTACGAACCGACTAGCTATACCAATTACCACCGAAAATATTTATGATAATGAGGGCATCCTTGTTCAGAGGAGTGAGCAAACTATAGTAGATTCTGTATTTGACATTACATCTGAAACTATTCCATTTTTATTAGATCAAGGCTCGAATGGTGTAAAGCACAACATTCCAATTTCGGCATCGTTCAAATTACTAAAACACTTTACAATAAGCCCTTCTTTGAGTTACGATGAACTATGGTACTTTAAAAAACTTGATTATAGTTTTAATGAAAAGCTAAACGAGATAGAAACAGACACGATTGATGGCTTTAATGCCATACGTTCGTATAGCACTAGTGCTTCTATTAACTCTAGGGTATATGGTACGGTGCTATTCCGTAGAGAATATGGGGTACAAGCAATTCGCCATATGATGACTCCATCACTATCGTATTCTTACCGACCAGACTTTGGTGACGAAAAATATGGCTATTACCAAACTGTGCAAAGCGACACCTTAGGTGAAACAAAAACGCTTTCGAGGTATGCCGGATTCGTATATGGAAGAGGGCCTGCAATTGGAGAAAGTTCGACTATCTCTTTAAGTATAACTAATACTTTAGAGATGAAATATAAGAGTAGAAAAGATACAACTAATAAGTCTCAAAAAATTGCCATTTTAAGAAACTTTGGGGTAAGCACTGGTTATAATTTAGCTGCTGAAAAATTTAAATTATCAAATATTTCTTTACGGGCAACTACCGACTTATTAAAGAATAAAGAGCTAAGCAAATCTATAAAAACCACTGGGCTAAGCATAAATTTTAATGGCTCTATCGATCCTTATGTGTATCAATTGGATAGTATAACAGGCGAGACAGAAAAAGATAAAAAAGTTTATCAAGTTAGGTTAGATCAATTTGCCTGGAATAATGGGCAAGGGCTTGGTCAGTTTTCACGGTTTAATATTTCGATAAATACAGGATTTCAAGGGAACAAAAAAGGAGGAACAAACACTAGTTCTGGCAGAAATATGGGTATGGGAACAGATAATATAAATACAAATTCTGCCAAAGAAGAAGCTGAGCTGAGCGAGTTTATTGCCAACCCAGACCTTTACGTTGATTTTAATATTCCTTGGAGTGTTCGCCTTACCTATAATGTAAACGTTACAAGAAAAGGATTTGACGAAGGTAAGGTTACTCAATCTCTTAGGTTTAATGGGGACATTAGCATTACCGAAAAATGGAAGTTAACTTACCAATCGGGTTATGATTTTGCCCAAAAGAAGTTTACCGAAGCAAGGTTTAATATTGTTAGAGATTTGCATTGCTGGGATATGACCCTAAGTTGGGTGCCATTTGGGCGCTACCAATCCTATAATTTCACCATTAAGGCAAAATCTTCATTACTGCAAGACTTAAAACTCTCTAGGAAACGAAATGCCTCAGATAGTTTTAATTTTTAATGTTTTTCTAAACCAACTCTACCTCTAACGCACTATCCGTTTTAGTAACCTTAGCCAGTTTACTCGCAGTTAAGCCTTTAATTGCCTTATCCCATTTTTTATTGCTTAAGCCAACAGCTTCTTTAAGCTCGTTCAAGTCCATTTTTGTATTTTTATGAAGAATATCAAACACCAATGTCTCATCATCAGTTAGCACTACTGTTTGTTTCTTCTCAGGTTTCATTTGGGGAAAGAACAATACATCCTGAATGGAATTAGAGTTGGTCATTATCATTGATAGGCGATCGATACCAATACCTAACCCAGCTGTTGGAGGCATGCCATATTCTATGGCACGCAAAAAATCTTCATCAAGTAGCATTGCTTCGTCATCACCGCGTTTTCCCAATTCTAACTGCTCTTCAAATCGGGCTCGTTGATCGATTGGGTCATTTAATTCTGAGAACGCATTACAAATTTCTTTACCGTTGGCAATAGCTTCAAATCGTTCTACTAATCCTTCTTTGTCTCTATGCTTTTTAGCCAAAGGCGACATTTCAACAGGATAATCAGTAATAAAAGTGGGCTGAATTAATTGTGCCTCACAATTTTCACCAAAAATCTCATCAATCAATTTACCTTTTCCCATAGATTCATCAATAGGTACATTCAATTTTGTTGCCGTAGCTCTTAGCTCGGTTTCATCCATTTCAGAAATATCGATGTCTGTAAAATGCTCAATTGCTTCGAACATAGTGTATCGTTTCCAAGGTCGTTTAAAATCGATTATATTTTCGCCTACTTGTACTTTGGTGGTTCCATGCAGTTCAAGCGCTACACGCTCAATCATTTCCTCCACCAAATTCATCATCCAATTATAATCTTTATAAGCTACATAAAGCTCTACTTGTGTAAACTCAGGATTATGGAACCTAGACATCCCTTCGTTTCTAAAGTCTTTAGAAAATTCAAAAACACCATCGTAACCACCTACAATTAACCTTTTAAGATAAAGCTCGTTGGCAATTCTTAGATATAAGGTCATATCTAAGGTATTATGATGTGTTTTAAAGGGCCTTGCAGCAGCACCACCGTAAAGAGGTTGAAGTATCGGAGTTTCCACTTCCAAGTAATCCTTTTCAGCCAGGTAGTTGCGCATGGTGTTTACCACTTTAGTACGCTGCTTAAAAGTTTCACGCACTTCAGGATTCACAATCATATCAACATAACGCTGACGGTAACGCATTTCAGGATCGGTAAACGCATCGTGCAATTGTTTATTGCCTTCCTTATCGGTGGATTCTTTAACAATTGGCAGTGGTTTAAGTGATTTAGTAAGTACTTTTAACTCTGTTACATGTACAGAAGTTTCTCCTACCTGTGTTTTAAACACAAACCCTTTGATACCAATAATATCACCAATATCCAGTAGTTTTTTGAATACCGTATTGTATTGAGTTTTGTCTTCCTCTGGGCAAATATCATCTCTACGTACATAAAACTGAATGCGACCGCTAGAATCCTGCAGTTCAGCAAATGATGCAGAGCCCATTATTCTACGACTCATTAAACGGCCTGCAAGCGTAACTTCTTTGAATTCACCTGCCTTAGATTCATCAAAAGCCTGTTTAATATTACTTGCGTAATGTGTTACAGGGTATAATTCTGATGGATAAGGATTGATTCCTAATTGTTCAAGTTGCTGTTTAGCACTTCTACGTACTAATTCTTGCTCGCTTAATTGCATATTCTAAAAATTTGTAACCCAATATTAATGGGCTGCAAAAATAAGTAAGAATACTGATTGGATGTTGAAAAAAAAGGTAATAGTTATCGGTTAAAGAGTTAATAACTAAACCTTGGCTTTCTTTCTTCTATCCATTTCCATTTTAAGCAGCTTTAACTCTCTGCTACTTTGGCCTGCCACAGACGTATTTTCTTCTGCTCTTCTTATAAGGTAAGGCATTACAAATTTTACCAGACCATAGGGTACATACTTGGCTACATTATAACCTGCATTGGCTAACACAAATGAGATATTATCGCTCATACCATAGAGTTGGGCAAAAAATATACGTTTATCATCCCTGGCTAGGTTATGCTTTTTCATCAACTCTGTTAAATATAAATTGGAATGCTCGTTATGAGATCCGTTAAACAGTTCAACTTGATTAATATTTTCAACACAATACTTTAGGCCATCGTTATAACTTTTATCTGTGGTGTGTTTATCCACACAGATTGGGTCTTCATAACCTTTTATACCTGCACGTTCTCGCTCATTTTCCATATAGGCTCCGCGTACAAGCTTAGCACCTAAAACAAACCCATTCTCTACAGCTCGTTTATGAGCATCCTTAATATTTTGCAAACTTGCCCAGCGATACATTTGGTAGGTATTAAATACAATGGCTCTGTTTTTATTAAACTTCTCCATCATTTCATACACCAACTCATCTACTGTATCTTGATACCAAGAATCTTCAGCATCAATTAATAAACGTACATCATTATCATATGCTGCCTGAGAAACAGCTTCATATCTATTCCTGATTTTTTCAAATGCCTTTTTTTCTTCCTTAGATAATTCTTGCTTTAACTGAATTTTCTCCATTAAATCCGCAGAACCCATACCAGTAGGTTTAAATACACAATATGGCACCTCTTCATTTTCTTTGGCGTTTTCAATGGTTTTCAAAGTTTCCATTAAGGTAGCATCAAACGCTTCCTCATTATGCTTGCCTTCTACCGAGTAGTCTAATATTGAGCGAACTTTATAATTAGATAAAATATGTACAGTTTCTTTTGATTCTTCAATGCTCTCGCCACCGCAAAAATGTTCAAATACAGTCTTTTTAATCATACCTTTAACAGGCAGATGCAGTTTGAGAGAAACATTAGCAGCTCTTGTACTAATTTTTGCCATCAAATTATTATTAACTATTCTAAAAAGCCAGTAAGCTTTCTTTAGCTGCCAATCAGATTTGGCAATAAAAGCCAATTCTGTATTTTCAAATGAATCGCTCGAAATATTAGTCATTATTCTGCTATTTATGTGGCAAATATAAGGCACCAATTGTAGTTTATTCTAAGAGAAAAACCTATAATAAGGCTAAGAATGCTACCTTTGAAAATTCCTTACAAAATCAGAAATAAATGGGCATAAACCTTCCTAATTATATCGAAATTACCAAAAACGCCAAACAATATATTGATGGATTTTTAGAAGAAAATTCCTATTCAAGCATATTTGTGCTGGTTGATGAAAATACAGAAGAAAAGTGTCTCCCAACTTTTGGTAGCAGCTTTGCTGATTTTACCATTATTACGATAAAAAGTGGCGAAGAAAACAAGACTTTAACAACCTGTACCCATATTTGGCAAGTATTTACCGAGGCTAATGCCGATAGAAATGCGCTTCTTATTAACCTTGGAGGTGGTGTAATTGGAGATATGGGAGGCTTTTGTGCCAGCACCTATAAACGTGGCATCGATTTTATAAATATTCCAACCACCTTGTTATCACAAGTAGATGCAAGTGTAGGAGGTAAATTAGGCATTGATTTTAATGGGTTTAAAAATCATATAGGTCTTTTTAAAATACCTACAAAGGTTATTATCGACCCCGTATTTTTAGAAACTCTTCCTCTCAATCAGGTAAAATCTGGGTTTGCAGAAATGCTTAAACATGGATTTATTAAAGATAAGGGACACTTGGAAGAGCTTGCGAACCTTGACATACAAAATACTGAATGGCTTGCCTATATTACAAAATCCGTTGCCATTAAAAATGAAATTGTAGAAGCCGATCCACTTGAAAAAGATGAGCGAAAATTTTTAAATTTTGGCCATACCATTGGGCATGCGGTAGAAACTTATTTTTTAAATAATAAGCTCCCTATTTTACATGGGGAAGCGGTAGCTATTGGTATGATTACAGAAGCTTTCTTATCAGTACAACATTTAGGCCTAAGTGATCCTGAACTTATAAAAATAATAGACATTATAGACGCCTATTTTGAACGAAAAAAAATTCCTGAAAAGGGAATGAAAGAAATTTTAAACAATTTAGAACAAGATAAAAAGAATAAAGGGACAAAAATTCAGGCCGTACTATTAACTCAGACAGGCAAGCCAAGCCATTCTATTGAAATATCAAAAGAGGAAGTGCAACAAGCTTTAGTATTTTATAATGCTAAATAAATCGCTTATCGGTTCGTTTAAAGTTTTGCAATTCACTTAATTGTTGATTTAACGAATCACGTAAATCGGCTGTTCTTTCTCCTAATTTTTTAATAGAAGTTTGGCCTAACTTGCTAACGGCAAAAGCGGCTACAGCTGCTCCTGCTAATAGTCCTAATGTTAATTTTGTTTTTGTTGATGACATAATATTTAATTTAATCTAATAACACAATTAAAACCTAAAAAGGTTCAATACAATATACGCAAAAAATTCAATAAAGATTCAAGTAATCTTTAGGTTTGCACAAATTTTATAACGTTTGAAAAAAGAAATACATATATCGTACCAAAATAAATCGAAAGATTTAGGAGCTATTCAAATACCTGGCTCTAAAAGTGAAAGTAACAGAGCTCTATTAATCAATGCTTTATGTTCTAATCCAGGAAAAATAGATAATCTATCCTCAGCCAGAGATACAGAGTTGATGGCTGCCTTAATAGATTCGAATAATTATGAAATTAATGTGATGGACGCAGGTACTGTAATGCGTTTCTTGACCACCTACTTTGCACTAACCAATCAAAACAAGCTTATGACGGGCACAGCACGTATGCAAGAACGCCCCATTAAACTATTGGTTGATGCGCTCCGAACAATTGGTGTTGCAATTGAATATCAACAGAAAGAAGGATACCCTCCACATAAAATTGGGGGTTTTGAGAAACAGCTTACGAATTCTATTTCGATTGATGGTTCTATTAGCAGTCAGTACTTATCTGCTTTATTAATGCTAGCTCCAACCCTGCAAAAAGGATTAACCCTAGAAGTTGAGAACGGAGCCACAAGCAAACCATATTTGCTCATGACCATTGAGCTAATGAAGCATTTTGGTGTTACGGCAGAAATTGAAAGAAGTAATTATAGAGTTAAGCCCAGCATATACACCTTTAAAGCATTTTCTGTTGAGCCTGATTGGAGTAGCGCTAGTTATTGGTATAGCATTTTTTCACTATCTGGTGCTGAACGATTGGAGCTCACAGGTTATCGAGAAAATTCACTGCAAGGAGATAGGGCTCTTGTAGAATTAATGGAGCCATTTGGAGTTAAAACTACATTTAACAGTAAAGGTGCATTGCTAACCAAACAAACTCCTCAGCTACCTACTGCAATCGATTTTATTAATAACCCTGATTTAGCTCAAACCTTTGCGGTAATTTGTGCGGCTTTAGAACACCCTTGCATGTTCACAGGTCTCCATACCTTAAAAATTAAGGAAACCGATCGAGTATTGGCCATTCAGCAAGAGCTACATAAATTTGGAGCTGATTTTATTGAAGAGGATGAACAATGGACGGTTGTTCCACCAAAAGGAAATTGGAAAGAAACTGAAGTGTTTATAAACACTTATCACGACCACCGAATGGCAATGGCATTTGCACCTTTAGCTTGTATAATGCCCTCAGTTACCATTGAAAGCCCCGAAGTTGTTAATAAGTCGTACCCCAGTTTTTGGAGTGATCTAGAAAAAGTTGGTTTCGCTATCAATTAGAAACTGAACTCTCCATTTTTGCATCTCAAAATTAATATAATGAATAAATCCATAAAGCTATTTAAAACAGTTGCGATACTCGAAGGTCTGTCCTTTCTTCTATTGCTTGGAATTGCCATGCCCTTAAAATACGTGTGGGGACACCATCAACCTACACAAGTGGTTGGGATGGCACACGGAATATTATTTATTGCTTATGTAATTATGGTGATGTTGGTTAGAAGCCAACTCAACTGGAATTACAAAACAACTTTTGTGGCACTCATTGCTTCTGTTTTACCTTTTGGCCCTTTTGTGGTGGATAGGAAATTATTGATGTAGTAGTTTATTCAAATGGCAATACTCGTATTTTCTAGATTCGTTGGTATGTACTATAAGACTTATTTACCGATCTTGGCAACACGTATTTCTACTGTTTGTAAGGCAGGCAGATTGCTATAGACCTGAGTTCGGGATAAGGAATAGCTGCCAGAAAATAAAATAGCAGGTGAGCTTTTTAATATAAAAAGCAAAGATATAATGGATTATTTCCCCCGAGATTTCGGGGTTATATTCAAAAGATTGCCTGCTAGATATTTTTCCTTAGGTCGAACTCAGGTTATAAAAATTAATCATAACACTACTCAGTCAATTTTGAATTGCGATGCCCTTCCCATTGGAGGAGCGCAGTCTGAATCACTTCTTTACCAAATTCAAAAACAGCTCGTTTCCCTTTCTAGGCTCAATAGAATTATAAGCTTCCTCAAACACATTGAACCTAAAGTAAGGCTCAAAAATAGGCTTATACAATTCCAGGTTGCCACCAAAAGGAGGATGGTCGTCATATAAACCTATATTAAAAAGAAGCCCCACCAGTTTACCCTTAGGAGCTAATAAATTATGCATTTGTTTTGCATAACTGTTTCTTAAATTAGGATTTAGTGCACTAAAAAAAGTTTGTTCAATAATTAAATCAAACGCACCTTCGAACTCAAAAAAGTCTGTTTGTATTAATTTTTCAGATGGAAAAGACGGGCATCGTTCTTTTAAATTGTTTAATGGGTATTCCGATAAATCAATCACCGTTACATCAAATTCAAGATTATGTAAATACTCAGCTTCGTACCCATTCCCACATCCAGGAATCAGGATTCGTAAAGACTTATCAATTAATTGATCAAAATAAGTTTTAAGTGGTGTAGTAATTTCTCCTACATCCCACCCCATATTTAATTCGATGTATTTAGAAGACCAGTATTCTTTATTTAATTCGATCATAGTATTAAGTTGTATAAGTACAAAGAAAGCCTAATTTTGTAACATCATAATCTAAATAATATGTCTGATTCAGCTAAAGAAGTAATACAAGAGCCTAAACAAAAAGGTTCTAACAAATCTATCTATTTTATTGTGCTTGGAATTTTGGTGGTTCTGTTAGTAATAAAAGTAGTTCTTGACCAAAAGGAAAAAGCGGAACTAACCGATTTTTATACCACTGAGTTAGAAGCCTCTCAGCAAAAACTCGATAAAATAAGTGAGGAGCTAGCCCAAAAAATACACGATATTGACTCGTTAGGTGGAGATGTAACAGAATTACTTGCCACCCAAAAGGAAATAGAAAAAGAGAGAAAACAGTTACAAGATACCAGACAAGCCAACCGCCAACTTATTGGTAGGTTAAGGAGAAAAACGGATGGGTATCAAGAATTACTAAAAGAAAAGGACAAAGAAATTACTCGTCTCACCAAATTATCGGAAGAGTTATTGGCTGAAAACACCAATCTCAAGGAAGATAAGAACGAGCTAAACCGTTCCATAGTTTCTTTAAATGAAAACAAAAAACAACTAGAAGATAAGGTGGCAGTTGCTTCCAGGTTAAAAGCCGAAGGCATTCATATTTATGCAGTGGCTAAAAATGGGAAAGAACGCAAATCTATATTTAAAAACAGACACCTAAAACAGCTTAAAGTGGTTTTCAATATTGCCAAAAATGATGTGGCACCACTTGAAGGCAAAGAAATTATTATTCGCATAATAGATAAAAATGGACAGGTAGTATTTGATATTAATAAAGGTTCTGGCTCATTTATGCTAGATGGTAAAGAAACCTTTTACACAGCCTCTAAAGATGTGTTATTTGACAATAGCAATCAGCAATTATCTTTTGTTTACGATAAAGGAAGTGATTACGATTCGGGGGTTTATAAAATGGAAGTTTTTACAGATGGCTACTTAATGGGTGCTGAAACTTTTACCGTAAAATAATTGTATCTTGGTATAAAAACATTACTATGAAAACCAGTTTATTTTTATCTTTTCTATTATTCGCAACTTCTAGTTTTGCGCAAGTTCAATCAACTAAAGATCAAATTGCTTCTGCAGTATTAGCAGCCACCGAAGTACAAAGAGAAGCAGCTACCGTTATGGGTTATGATGTAGATGGCAAATTTATAACCCTTAGAAAAGGCAGCAATGAATTAATCTGTTTGGCAGACAACCCAAACCAAAAAGGATTTAGTGTGGCTTGCTACCATAAAGAGTTAGACCCAATGATGGCAAGAGGAAGAGCGCTTAGAGCCGAAGGGAAAAATAGTGGAGAGATTGACAAAATTAGAGCTGAAGAAGCGGTTTCTGGTAAATTAAAAATGCCTAAATCTGCCACCACCTTGCACGTATTATCTGGAGCTTCGGCACATTACGATGCTGCTAAAAACGAAGTGGTTGGAGCAACCCTAAGATATGTAGTTTATATCCCTTTTGCAACGCAAGAATCTACTGGTTTGCCTTTGCAACCGGTTGTTAAGGGTGGACCTTGGCTGATGTTTCCTGGCACCTATCGGGCACATATTATGATTAGTCCAGTCAAATAAAACATTCTCCCGCAGATAGCGCTGATTTTCGCGGAATAAGATCAGCGCCTTTCTGCGTAATCAGCGGGATAAACTAAGAAAAAAATGACTGAGAATGATATTTCCTATAAAATAAGAGGTGCCATTTTCGATGTGTATAATGAGTTTGGCCCTGGGTTATTAGAATCGGTTTATGTAACAGCCTTGGCAATTGAACTAAAGAATCAGGGATTAAAGGTGTTAAGAGAAGTTTCAGTTCCAGTTTACTACAAGGAGGAAAAGTTAGAAATCGGTTTTAGGCTAGACCTACTTGTTGAAGACAAAGTAATTATAGAAGTTAAATCGGTAGAACAACTTGCCAAAGTCCACCACAAACAAATTTTGACCTATCTAAAAATCACGGAACTAAAACTGGGCATCTTGGTCAACTTTAATGTAGATAAAATAACAGACGGTATATTTAGAAAAGTAAATGGTCTTTAGGATCAACTTTATGTCATTGGTATTTAAACTCTTTCTCCCGCAGATTACGCTGATTAACGCAGAAAAAATAGGCAATATTATGCGTTATATGAAGGGAACGATAGTAGAGCCAATATTATGGGGTTTTTAAAATACCGTTGTACATGGAACTTACCTATGTAGATAAATACAATACCTACCAAGTAAGTTTCCATTTCAAAAAAAAATCTGCGCTTATCTGCGTAATCTGCGGGAGATTATTAGCTACCCCATTGCCCCCAATTGCTCCTCCAACGCCTTCACCTTTGCTTCTGCATCAGCTAACTTTTTGCGCTCATTGGCAATTACTTGCTCTGGTGCGTTATTTACAAATCGTTCATTACCTAATTTCTTATTTACAGAAATAATGAACCCTTTGGCATAGTCGAGTTCCTTTTGCAAGGCTGCTTTTTCTTTCTCCACATCTACTCCACCCTCAACAGGCACAAAATACTCATCGCCTTTAATCACAAAACTAAAGGCCGTTTCTGGGTTAGTATCAATCGCAGTAAGTTCGCTAAGGTTCGCCAACTTACTCACAACATGCTCGAACCCAACGAAAGCTAATCCTTTATCTGCTTTGTATAATAATTTAAAAGCTTCTTTAGGTGAAATTCCTTTTGAGTTCCGTAAGTTTCTTATTTGAGTAGTTACTTCAAAAGCAAATTCAGCTTTCTCTAATAATTGCTTATCCGATGTACCTATAGCAGGCCAATCAGCCACCATAATTGATTCATTTTCTTTTCTTTCTCCTAGTAAATGCCAAATCTCTTCGGAGATAAACGGCATAAATGGATGAAGTATTTTTAAGACCTTTTCAAAGAAGTTTGAAGTGGCTTCATAGGTAGTTTTGTCAATTGGTTTGCCAAATTCAGGCTTAATCATTTCTAGATACCAACTACAGAAATCACCCCACACCAATTTATAAGTAGTCATTAAGGCATCCGAAATTCTAAATTTAGAAAAGTGATCTTCAATTTCAGCCAAGGCTACATTATACTTAGACTCGAACCAATCTATTGACACTTTATTAGAAGTACCATCTAATGATTCATCTATTTCCCAACCATCCAATAATCGGAACGCATTCCAGATTTTGTTGGAGAAGTTCCTGCCCTGCTCACATAATTTTTCATCAAAAGGCAAATCATTACCAGCCGGAGAGCTGAATAACATACCTGTACGTACACCATCTGCTCCGTATTTTTTCATTAGCTCAATGGGGTCAGGTGAGTTGCCCAAAGATTTAGACATTTTTAGGCCTTGTTTATCTCTAACTATACCCGTAAGATACACATTATTAAATGGTTTTTCACCTTTATACTCATATCCAAACATAATCATTCGGGCCACCCAGAAAAAGAGGATTTCAGGTGCCGTTACTAAATCGTTGGTTGGGTAGTAATAATTAATATCCTCGTTATCAGGGTTATTGATACCATCGAACACCGATATTGGCCAAAGGCCTGAAGAGAACCAGGTATCCAGCACATCTTCATCTCGGGTTAAGTCTGACATCGTAATACCTGCATTTATCTTTTGGGCTTCTGCTAAAGCTTCTGCTTCAGTTTCGCCTACCACTATTTCTCCTGTGGGTAAATACCATGCAGGAATTTGGTGACCCCACCATAATTGGCGAGAAATACACCAGTCTCGCACATTTTCCATCCAATGGCGGTACATATTTTTAAACTTGGGTGGTACCAACTGAACTTCATCTTCCATCACCGCTTTGTAAGCAGGTTTGGTAAGTTCTTCCATTTTTACAAACCACTGCGTAGAAAGCTTAGGTTCTACCACAGCATCAGTACGCTCAGAGAAACCAACATTATTTACGTACTCCTCTACTTTAACAAGGTGACCTTCTGCTTTTAACTGCTTGGCTATTTTACTTCTAACTACAAATCGATCTTCGCCAATAAACAGTTCACCACTTTCGTTTACAGTCCCGTCATTATTAAAAATATCAATGGATTTTAAGTTGTGTTTCATACCCAACTCATAATCATGAATATCGTGTGCAGGCGTTACTTTTAAGCAACCAGTACCAAAATCCATGGCCACGTATTCATCTTGAATAATGGGCACTTCTCTATTTACCAACGGCACAATTACTTGCTTACCTTTTAAGTGGATGTAGCGTTCGTCATTTGGGTTTACGCAAACAGCAGTATCTCCTAAAATAGTTTCCGGGCGAGTAGTGGCTATTGTTACATAGCCGTCTTCGCCTTTAATTTTATATTGAACATGGTATAACTTGGAATTCACTTCTTTATGATTCACCTCATCATCAGCCAAGGCCGTTTGACTCTGAGGATCCCAGTTCACCATTCGAATGCCTCGGTAGATATAGCCTTTTTTATAAAGGTCAACAAACACCTTAATCACCGACTTAGAAAGGTCTTCATCCATGGTAAACTTGGTTCTATTCCAATCACAAGACGCCCCTAGTTTTTTAAGTTGTTCTAAAATTATGCCCCCGTACTTATCCTTCCATTCCATGGCATAGCCAAGGAACTCCTCACGAGAAATGTCTTTTTTCTCAATGCCTCGTTCTTTAAGCATGGCAACTACTTTTGCTTCGGTAGCAATAGAAGCGTGGTCGGTACCAGGCACCCAGAGTGCTTCTTTGCCTTGCATTCTTGCCCTACGAATAAGTACATCTTGCAAGGTATTATTAAGCATGTGCCCCATGTGCAACACTCCCGTAACATTTGGTGGGGGTATTACAATAGTATAAGGCTCTTTTTCAGGATTGGGGCTGCTCTTAAAATAGCCTTTGTCCATCCAGTCTTTATACCATTTATCTTCTACTTCTCTGGGATTGTATTTGGTTGACAGCGTCATTTTTTTATGCTAATTCTTTATGGAAGCGCAAAAATAACAAAGTGTAAGGAAGCCTGCACTTTAAAAGATTAAATTTTTAAAAGTGTATTTGGTCGATTGTATATGCCTTTCAACGGAATAGTTAGGTTATTTAAAGAATATGTATTGCCTTTAAACGTTAAAGTTTACACCTTGTACTCAACTGCAAAAAATAAACAAGTACCAACCATCTTTATGAAAAAACTACTTATTGGATTTCTATTGGCTCCATGGCTTTGCTATGGGCAAAATTTAGTACTAAAGGGAACGATTACCGATGCTAAATCGGGCACTCTCCTTCCCTATGCCTATGTGCAAATTAAAGGCAAAGCCTTGGGTACAGTTACTAATAGCGAAGGGTATTTTAAACTAACAGTTCCAAAATCATTGCAAAATGAAATGCTTGTGTTTTCTTATGTAGGCTATGTTAGCCAAGAAATTAGAGCAAATCAACTTTCATCTCCTGTAGCCATAAAACTAAAACCCGATACTAAAATTTTAGATGTAGTGGTAATTGAGCCAGAAAAGATGATTAGTCCGAAAGCCTTATTAAAAAAGGTGATTAAAAACATTCCTAACAATTACGAACAAGATACGGTGCTGGCCAACGGCTATTACCGGGAGCTGCTAAAAGAAAATGGGGTATATATAAAATATGCTGATGCCGTATTTCAACTAAACGAATTGCCCTACCAAGGAGAGCGATTTAAGTGGAAAGAGTTTGACAGAAGCGGATACAATATAATGACTACTGGCTTTTCTTCCTCTTATGGAGGTGACAGGCTACATCGTTACCATTTTTCTAACAGGACTCTAAAACGGGAAGATGCCAAAATAATTGACTCTCGTTCGAGTGATAACCTAACGCGAGAGCGAATGGATGCTAATATAGAAGGAGGCCCTCTAAATCTCATAGGAAGAGATCGCATAAAATACCTAGAGAAATTTATGCGTTTGGGCAAAAAGAATAAATACATTTATTCGGTTAGTGAACAAGAAACAAAAGATAATGGTTGGGAATATGTACTCACATTTAAATCTAAATACGATCAAGCCTATCTTGATAAGAGATTAAAAAAGAAAAAGCCAAGGCTTTGGATGAGCAGTAGGTATTTTTTAGAGGGTCAAGTACATATTGATCAAGAAACATTTGCAGCCACCAGCATTAATTATAACGTACCCTCCCACCTTAAAAAATATATCTGCGGCTACGATACCATGGCCATTAAACACTTTGATTATAAAATAAATCTTGAGTATAAAAAGTTTGATGACAAGTATAGCCTTGCCTATGTGCGAATGGAGGATGAATTTATTTTTGTGGATACCATTGAAAATGAAATAACTCCATATTCTGCCGTAGCAGAGCTTTTTATTGAAGACAATTTACCTCAGAGAATAAAACCCTTCCCTAAAGACAGCCTTTTTGCCAATTCAGATTTCAACCATATATATGACTTGCCCTTATCCTATAATGCAAGCTTCTGGGTCGATTATATGACAAAACATCCTCAGTATAAAATTGCACAAGAGGTTAGGACAGAAATGGAAATTAAGAAGTCATTGGAAAAACAATTTGAAGATAAACATCAAAAAGACACTACTCTTAGGCCGCCAGTAGCTAAAATTATTCCACACACCTACACTATTCACGGTAAAACTTACACCGATAATTATGCATGGTTAAAAGATACAAGTGCCCCATTATATAATAATGAGGTAATGGAGTACATCGATGCTGAAAATAAGTATGCTAAAAATTATTTTATTCCTTTACGAAAACAAGAGCGAATACTCTACCGAGAAATGCTTAGCCATGTGGAGAAAGAATACACCTCTTTGCCCACACAAATAAGAGGATATAAATATTATATGGAATATGGCTTTGAAGAAGAATACCCCGTTTACTTTAGAACCAACTTAGATAGTACAAAAAGAGAAATTTTGCTTGATACACGTGAACTGGCAAAGAAATATGATTACTATGCTGCTGGTTTTCCAAGCCCAAGCCCAAATGATAATTTAATTGCCTTTTCTGAAAACACTACGGGAAGCAGTAAATCTACTTTAAAGTTTAAAAATTTAGTTACTGGTGAGCTTCTTCAAGACTCCGTTCTTAACGCAGCTGGGTTTATATGGATTGATAATAAATCATTTATTTATACAGAACAAGAGAAAAAAACGAATAGGTCATACATCGCTAAAATTCATATATTAAATACACCTCAAAAAGAGGACAGAGTTATATACAAAGAAGATGATGTAAAATTTAGTGTTAGCGCATATAAGAATAAAGCAGAAGATATGGTCTTTATCAGTTCGTCTAGTGCAGTAACTTCAGAAACCTATTTTTTCAGAATAAATGAACCTACTCCAAAGCTAAAGCTTATTTATCCTCGAGAGCAAGGTATAAACTATTCGGTAGCTCAAGTAGATGATAAATTCTTTATAACCACTAACGAAAATGCCAAAAATTATAAAGTGGTTATTGTTGATACAGCCAATTATGATAAGAGCAACTGGAAGGTGGTTTTACCTGAAGACAAAGACCATTTGTTGGTTGGCCTCGACATTTTAAAGAAGTATTATGTAATAACAGACAAAGACAATGCACAAGATAGAGTTCGAATTATTGAAAGGACTTCTGGAAAAGAACATACTGTAAAGTTTAAAAAAGACATTTATCACGCCAGTGTGCATAGTACGCGTGAGTATGATATTGATTCCATAAGAATAAGCTATAGTACACCCAAAACACCTCGTATCACCTACTCTTATAATATTCCAAAGCAAGAAAAGACGATTCTAAAAAAACAAAAATTACCATTTCCTGTTTTCAAGTGGGGCATAAAGGTTGAAAGAGTAATGGTTAAGGCTCGAGATGGAGAGGAAATTCCGATGACCTTAATCTATAATAAGCATCTTAGAAAAAGCAAAGAAAACAAGACCCAAAAAGCATTTATAACCAGTTATGGGTCTTATGGCTCCTCTATGTCCGTTGGGTTTAATGCCAACCTCTACCCTTTGCTCGAAAGAGGGTTTACCGTGGCTATTCCTCATATTAGAGGAGGAACAGATAAAGGCTATTATTGGTACGAAGATGGAAAAATGTTTAATAAGAAAAACACTTTCTACGATTTTATTGATTGTACCCAATACTTAATAGACGAAGAGTTTGCCACCCAAGGAAATATTGTAGCCGAAGGTGCAAGTGCTGGCGGCTTATTAATGGGAGCTGTGGCCAATATGGCTCCGGATTTATACAAGTTAATTGTGTTAGATGTGCCTTTTGTAGATGTTATTAATACGATGCTTGATGACAAACTGCCCCTGACAACAGGCGAGTACGAAGAATGGGGCAACCCTCATATTAAGAAGCAATTTAAGTATATGAAATCATATTCTCCTTACGATAATGTAACTGCACAAGATTACCCCACTTTGCTATTTACTACTGGCCTAAGTGACCAGCAAGTGGGCTATTGGGAACCGGCAAAAATGGTGGCTAAATTAAGAACCACCAAAACCGATGATAATGAAATTTTACTCTTAACAAAACTACATTCGGGGCATGGTGGCCAGGCAGGCAGGTTCGATTATATTCGCTCATTAGCCAAACAATACGCATTTATTATTGATGCATTTATGAAGAACAAGAAAGAAAATACTGATGTTAAAAATTAACTAATAAGTTGAATGAATAAAATATACTTAGTAGTATTAATTGGCTTTTATACGAACTCTTTTTCACAAACAACAAATACAATAGTTACCGAACTAATTGATTTGGGCGAAGTCGCAGGTTCAAATGAAAATTTTACAACATTTTCTAAATTTAAAGAAGTATTAAAGGGTGTTGAAATTGTGATGCTGGGAGAGCAATCACATGGTGATGCCACAACGTACCAATCAAAAATTAAGCTAATAAAATACCTCCATCAAGAAATGGGGTTCGAAATTTTAGCCTTTGAAAGTGGCTTTTACGATTGCCAAAAAGCATGGTTACAAATTAAAGATGGAGAAGATGTAAGAACCTCTTTAGGTAATAGCATCTTTTACTTGTGGTCAACAACTAAAGAGTTTAAACCTCTGGCAAAATACATTGACGAAAAAAAGAACTCTGGCAATCCATTAATAATTTCAGGTTTCGATAATCAGTTGACTGGCAAAGTTTCCGGCAACTATTACAGCTCTGAATTAAAGGTTTTTTTACAAAGCATTGATTCATCTTTAGTAAAAACAAATGATTGGGAACACTTGGAGAAATCTTTAAAGGACATAACAAAATTTAACCTTAAAGAGTATGAAGAATCAGATGCAATCCAAGATACTACTTTCATTCACTCGTTGTTAAATTCCTTATCAAAACACCCCAAAGATTCCCTTATACGTTTTTGGTCTCAATCACTCAAGAGTACAAAATACTATATCTCAGACATTAAATTAAAAACGAATTATCGTGATAAGCAGATGGCCGAAAACCTAATTTGGCTAAAGCAAAAATACCCAAACAAAAAAATTATATGCTGGGGAGCTACCAGTCATTTTCTATATAATTCCTCTAATATTAAAATGAAAAAAATTCCCTATAATATTGTAGATAATTATTATCAAGAACAACCAATGATGGGACAATACATAAAGCAGCACTATGGCAACAAAGTATTTACCATTGGGTTTATTGCCTTTGAAGGCTACTTTGGGCTAACCAGCAAAAGGAATATCAAAAAACCAAAAAAAGGATCATTAGAGTTTGAAATCGGATTATCAAATTATAATAATTGTTTTTTAGATTTTAGCTTAACCAATACCGAAGGCCTTATTTCCAGGCCTCTGGCTCATAAGTACATGAGAAATGATATTTCGAAGGTTATGGACGGAGTTATTTTTAATCGGGTAATGACAAGACCAAGTTTGGATCGAAATTTCTTCCTTACAATTTTTCCGGAAAATAAATACATAAAACCAGAACCATTGGAAAATTTTACAAAACCCGAAAACTCATCAAATTAGTAAAAAATTGCAAGTCTGGTCAGGGATATATTCATTAAAATAAGTACTACTCGCTTAACATTAGAAAGCGCAAAATTAAAATTTCATATAAACGCCAAAAGAATAAGATGGGCTTGCAAGAATTAGTTTAGCAGAAAAAGCGGTTCCGTAATTGGCAGAAAAACCGAACTTTTGCGTAACATCATAGGCAATTTCAGTTGTAAAACTTGTAAATTCTATATTATTTGAAAAAATACTGATACCGTTACTTACTGTAGAGCTTCCGTTGTTTAAAGACTGAACGGCATACAATCGAAAAGCAGTAGTTAACTTATTAAAAAAAGTGACTCCTGCTTCCACACCAAACCTAAACTCATCAGAGAATCCGTTTGTTCTATTATTAAAGCCTGTGTTTAACGTATAGTAAGTATTTACCTTGCCAATGGGTAAAGAAGTGCTCAAATCAAAACTCAACATTTGATTAAACTCTCCATCGCCTGTTTGCAAAGCACCATCAACTCCTCCATTTGAGATGCCAAGTGGCAACCCCAACGTAATTGTTCCACTAAGTACAAATTGCTTGCCTTGAATAAAGCCGTATTTAATGGCTACATCTGTATCACCAATGGAGTTAATTGCTTGCCCCGGAACAGCCAAATCACCTGTTGAAGAAAACTCATCGCTACGAGTAGCTCGGCTAAAGAAAGGCAAGTATAATACAGCATTTAACCTATCGTTTATCCCATACTCGGCATACAAGCTTGAGTTAAAAATACCCCTTGTTACATTAGGGTTTATAGACCCTGTACCTGTATAATGCTGGTTCGAAACTACCCACCATTGAGAAATTTTTATAAAACCCGATTTCTTTTTGTGCGTCCATCCACCCCCAGCTAACATAGGCGTTGAAACCAAAAATGCTAAAATTGAACAAATTAGTTTTATTTTCATTTCAATTGTTAAACTCCATTTCAAGTACAAGTGCAATTTACGTATTGTTGTACAATAAGGTTTAGTAAAGACTACACTTAGCTGCATAAAGTGAGTCTCTTCGCATGGAATGCTCAGAGTGACGTTCTTTTACTCTACGTCATTCTGAGGGCTTCGCCTGAAGAATCTGGCTTCGCCCGAAGCCTGCCTACCACCTTTAGATTTACATTAGCTTTTAATATTTTTTTAATATAGCAACTAAAAAACGTGCAAATCAGCCAATATAGGCACATGTGGCGAAGTTAAGTTAGAGACTCTAAATTAAACCAAACTTGAAGCCTATGTAATAAAATCTAAATAATCATCTGGTGTGATTACCATAAAACTTGCCTTAGGATATGCCTTAATCCAGGCACTTGGAGGTTTAGGGGTTTTATTTGTATTCCCCGCCGGACTGGCAGGCAGGCACTTTATTTCATACGCAAATAGCTTTCCGTCCTTTTCTTCTACCCAATCTATTTCTTGTTTTCGGTGAGTGCGCCAATATTATCTCTTTTTTCAAATTAAAGTTAGCAATTAGCGCATTGCGTATGCCATTATCATGGGCATATCAAAACATCATTTAGAGATTATTGCACGCATACCGGATAGTCGTTAATAATAGTTGGAGAGTTTGTTTCACGTTGTACTTTCCTGTTGTGAAGGCGACTGAAACAGAGAATATGCCCAATTCTTTTACTGCTAAAATTGGAGCATTAAGGCAGGAAAATTTAATTTTAAGGCAACAAATTGTTGTTTTGAAAAAGTGTCTTGGTAAGTACGATTCCGAAATAGTAATCGGGACTAAAAACAGTAGTAATAATGTATCTCCTTCTCAAGCCCCATTCAGAAAAGCCAAGCATGTACGAAGTAAAGCTATGTGGTAAAAAAGGGCAAAGGTAAGAGGTTGGAAATGGCAGAAATCCCTGACACCCTCGTTATACACGATATTTACGCATTGTACTTGTAAAGCCCTACCTAAAGATTTGGGTAGCTATAAACACGTCAAATCATTGACCTGCCAGCCATAAGGGGGTGTCTTGAATTAACAAATTGATATACAGATAAATAGTTGCATATTGCGATTATAATTAATGGCTATGAATAGATACAAAAAAGCTGGAACT
>JAMOMJ010000063.1 GCA_027067135.1 Cyclobacteriaceae bacterium | reverse complement strand
AATAATACACAAGGGTATTTAATGTTAGGGTTCGTGTTTTTTATATACGGATTACTTGGATATTGTTTTTGGGAGTGGGGCGATGTTTTATTACCAGCAGCAGCTTCAGAACATGGATTAGAAATAGACCAATTGATGCTAATTACAATGGCATTAATTTTCTTTGTTGGTATTTTAACCCAATGGTTATTACATTACTTCGCATTTGTATACAGAGGAGATAAAGATAAAAAAGCATTATTTTATGCTGAAAACCATAAATTAGAATTCATCTGGACGATTATTCCAGTTGTAGTTTTGGCAGCATTAATCATATATGGATTATTTACTTGGTCTGATATTATGAGTGTTGATGAAGATGAAGATCCTATTGTGATTGAATTATATGCTTACCAATTTGCTTGGAAAGCTCGTTATTCAGGAACTGATAATACTTTAGGAGAAGCAAACGTTCGTTTGATTGAAGGTGTAAATCAATTAGGTGTAGATATTGCAGATCCAAATGCACAAGATGATAAAATAGTTAGTGAATTACACTTACCAGTTGGTAAGAAAGTATTGTTTAAAATGCGTTCTCAAGATGTATTACACTCTGCTTACATGCCTCATTTTAGACTGCAAATGAACTGTGTGCCGGGAATGATTACACAATTTGCTATGACTCCAACTATTACATCAGAAGAGATGCGATTAAATGAAGATATCGTTGCTAAAGTGAAACATATTAATGAGCTAAGAACAGCTAAAAATATCGAACTAGTTGCTAATGGTGATGAAGCTTTAGAAATGTATGATTTCGATTATTTACTACTTTGTAATAAAATTTGTGGATCTAATCACTTCAATATGCAAATGAAAATTGTTGTTGAAACTGAAGAAGAGTATAATGCATGGTTAGCTCAACAGAAAACCGTTGCTGAAACCTTAAAAAAATAAATAAAACCGTATAAAGAGATATGTCAGAACACGCTAACAATCACGATGATCACGGACATCACCATAAAGAGACATTTGTAACTAAATACATCTTTAGTCAAGATCATAAAATGATTTCTAAGCAATACCTTATCACAGGTTTGTTTATGGGAATTATCGGTATCGCAATGTCATTGCTTTTTAGAATGCAACTTGCGTGGCCAGATCATCAATTTACAGTTTACGAAATATTCTTAGGAAAATGGGCCGAAGGTGGTGTAATGGATCCTAATATTTATTTAGCTTTAGTTACTATTCACGGTACCATAATGGTATTCTTTGTACTTACAGCTGGACTGAGTGGTACGTTTAGTAATTTACTAATTCCCTTGCAAATTGGTGCACGAGATATGGCATCAGGATTTCTGAATATGCTGTCCTATTGGATGTTCTTTTTGTCTAGTGTTATTATGTTATTGTCTTTGTTTGTAGAAGCTGGACCCGCGAATGCTGGTTGGACAATTTACCCTCCTTTAAGTGCATTGCCTCAAGCTATTCCTGGTTCAGGAGCTGGTATGACACTTTGGTTGGTTTCTATGGCAATATTTATAGCCTCTTCATTATTAGGGTCGCTTAACTATATTGTTACTGTTTTAAATTTAAGAACAAAAGGAATGTCTATGACAAGACTTCCATTAACAATCTGGTCTTTCTTTGTAACTGCTATTATTGGTGTGGTTTCATTTCCAGTTTTACTTTCAGCTGCATTAATGTTGATAATGGATAGAAGTTTTGGAACTTCATTCTTCTTATCAGACATTTATATTGCCGGAGAAGTATTACATAATCAAGGGGGATCACCTGTATTGTTTGAACACCTTTTCTGGTTTTTAGGACACCCTGAAGTATATATTGTAATTCTTCCAGCAATGGGATTGGTTTCAGAAATTATGGCAACTAATTCTCGTAAGCCAATTTTTGGTTATCGAGCGATGATTGCTTCTATTATTTCTATTGCTTTCCTTTCAACAATTGTTTGGGGTCACCATATGTTTGTAACTGGTATGAATCCTTTCTTAGGTTCTGTATTTACATTTACTACTTTGTTGATTGCAATTCCTTCAGCAGTAAAAGCCTTTAACTGGATTACAACGCTATGGAAAGGGAATCTTAAAATGAATACCGGAATGCTGTTTTCTATTGGTTTTGTCTCTACTTTTATTAGTGGTGGTTTAACAGGACTGGTACTTGGAGATAGTGCTTTAGATATTAATGTTCACGATACGATGTTTGTGGTAGCTCACTTCCACTTAGTAATGGGTATTTCAGCATTGTATGGATTATTTGCTGGTGTATATCACTGGTTCCCAAAAATGTTTGAAGGTAGAATGTTGAACAAAAAACTTGGGTATATCCATTTCTGGGTAACTGCTATTGGTGCCTACGGAGTATTCTTCCCGATGCACTTTATTGGAATGGCAGGATTACCAAGAAGATATTACACCAACTCTAACTTCCCATATTTTGATGACTTAATGGATATCAATGTAGTAATTACTGTATTCGCATTTATTGCAGCAGCGGGGCAATTGGTATTCTTATACAACTTTATTCACTCTATGTTCTTCGGAAAAGTAGGTCCAAAAAATCCTTGGAATGCTACCACTTTAGAATGGACTGCAGAAGTAAAACACATTCACGGAAACTGGGATGGCCCAATTCCTGAAGTTCACAGATGGCCATATGATTATAGTAAAATGAATAAAGATGATTCAGATTACGTGATTGCTGGACAAGATTTTGTGCCACAAGATTTTCCAATTCAAGATAACGAAGAGGAATTAACGCATTAAAATTCTCACGAAAGTGTGAATCTTATGAAATAAATAAAATTTTCACAATATATTTAAAAAGCCTTTCGAATCTTCGAGAGGCTTTTTTCATTATATTTGACTTAGAAAAATAAATAAGATTCCTGTCTTCACAGGAAATAACTATGAACGAAAACCTAGATCCCACAGACAAAAATTTCACTCCAGAAGAATTAGATGTAGAAAAAAAATTACGTCCACTCTCTTTTGAAGATTTCGCTGGACAAGATCAGGTACTTGATAACCTTCAAATATTTGTTCAAGCCGCTAACCAACGGGAAGAAGCTTTAGATCATACTTTGTTTCATGGTCCTCCCGGATTAGGAAAAACTACTTTGGCTTATATTCTAGCAAACGAGTTGGATGTTGGGATAAAAGTTACATCGGGACCAGTATTGGATAAACCAGGAGATTTGGCTGGATTACTTACAAATCTTGACGAACGTGATGTACTTTTTATTGATGAAATCCATCGATTAAGCCCCATTGTGGAAGAATATCTGTACTCCGCAATGGAGGATTATAAAATTGATATTATGATTGAGTCTGGACCTAATGCACGTTCGGTTCAGATTAATTTGAATCCTTTTACATTGGTTGGAGCCACGACTCGTTCGGGATTATTAACGGCTCCAATGCGAGCTCGTTTTGGAATTGCTTCCAGATTACAATATTACACTACCGAATTATTAACCACTATCGTACAGCGAAGTGCCTTAATTTTAGACGTTCCTATTTCTATGGAAGCAGCCATCGAAATTGCAGGAAGAAGTAGAGGAACCCCAAGAATCGCCAATGCACTTTTACGAAGAGTTCGAGATTTCGCACAAATAAAAGGCAATGGAAAAATTGATATCAAGATTGCAAAATACGCATTGGAAGCCTTAAATGTAGATGCACACGGATTGGATGAAATGGATAATAAAATCCTTTCTACCATCATCGATAAATTTAAAGGAGGACCTGTTGGAATCTCCACAATAGCAACAGCTGTTAGTGAAAGTATTGAAACTATTGAAGAAGTATACGAACCTTTTTTAATACAACAAGGATTTATTATGCGAACTCCTCGAGGTCGTGAAGTAACGGAAGCTGCTTATAAACATTTAGGGAAATTGAAGGGACCATCTCAAGGAGGCTTATTTTAAGATGCCAAAGAAGAAAAAATACAACTACCTAAAAAGAATAACGATATTAAAGTTTTTTTTAGATTACATTAAAACCTGTTGTT
>JAMOMJ010000062.1 GCA_027067135.1 Cyclobacteriaceae bacterium | reverse complement strand
CAAAAGTAAGGCAAAGTATTTTAACCACCATTTTCGATGGAGTGCCTCCTTTGGAAGATAAATCATTAGCGGTTGGCATTGATACCCTTGGGCAGGTTGACAGCACTGGATTTTTAGCCACAGAAGCCGCTATCAGGAGTTCTAAAATAACCTATCACGAACCTTTTAAAAATAAAGAATGCAGCAGTTGCCATAACCAGCTTCATATAGGAAAATTAGTGGAAGAAGAGCCTCAATTATGCTATCAATGCCACAAAGAAAACAAAGAAAAGCATAGCTTTAAGCATGGGCCGGCAGGAGCCGGGTTTTGCACCTCTTGCCACAACCCGCATAAAGCCAAAGCAGCTAATTTATTAGTAAGTAAAGGGGAAGAACTTTGTTTTAACTGCCATAATAGCGAAAGGGTTTACACTAATAAAATACACCAAAGTACAAAAGAAAAAAAGAATTGTGTAAACTGTCATAATCCGCATAGTAGCGAAAGCAAGTTTATGTTACAATCGGGTGCTTGCAATAATTGCCATAGCAATAAAATAAATGATTTTACCTTTTTGCATGGTCCTGTAGGAGGAAATTATTGTTCAACATGCCACGAATCCCATTCCTCAAAAAACAAGTTTTTACTGGTAAAAACCGGCCAGAAACTTTGCCTTAATTGCCATAGCTCCTCAGATATTTTTAAGAATATAGAACATAAGAATAATAGAGATAAAAATTGTATCGAATGCCATAGTCCTCATGGAGGAGAAAATAGATTTTTGCTAAATTAAGCTGAGAAATATTGATGAAGATAAAATCGCTTATACTAGTATTTTTTATAGCTACAGGTTACTGTTTAGCTCAAAACCAACCTGGTAGCTTTAAACCCTGGCAGCTAATGTCGTACTCAGGTACTGTTGGCATAAGAGGGTTTTATCGTGAGCAGAAGCGGGTACTCAACAATTTAGAAGATTATTCCAAATTTCCGTTTTTATATGGTGGTATTTCATTAAACACTCAAAGCTTTATAGGTCATCCTAATTTATTAGTATTAGATATTGGAGGTGAATTTAATCCGGGTTTATCTAAACAAACATATACGGTAAGTCCCGATCGTTCGGAAGTGTTAACATTTAAAAAATTAGATATAAGAGCTACGTTATTTAGAAATAAGCCTATGAGTTTATCTTCTTACTTAAACCTTAGCCAAAATTTTATAAATCGAGAGTATGTTACCAGCCTAAAAACAGATACTAGGCAATGGGGGCTTAATTATTATTATAGAAACAAATTTCTTCCGCTTACGGTAAGTTATAGCGATAGAGCCTGGGATCAACTGGAGATAGAAACAGGCCGGGTTTACCTTAACAAACAGAGCGATCTCCAAGCCCGTGCCAGCAAATCGTTTACCGATTTAGGCGATTTTCATGAAATTAGATTTTCTCGTTACAAATATTCTCGGCAAGACAGGAGTGCGGTGCCTATCGACAATTTAAACTATAACCTGCTAATTAATAATACGGTTTATTTTGATAAGCAAAAAAAATATATGCTGAGGTCGTCTATTACCAACCTAAACCAAGAGGGTAATATAAACCAAAAGAGGTTTCAAATGTTTGAATCGGTAAATATAAAACTTCCGTACAGGCTAAGATTTAGTGGTAATTACGATTATAACAATATTAGGCAGCAAACACAGCAATACAAGCAACACAGAATTAATGCCAGATTAAACCATGAATTATTTGCCAGTTTAAAAACAGGTGTATATTTCGAAAGCTTTAAAACTGCTCATACGGCTTATGACGAAACGAATATGCGTACCGGAGCCAGCCTTAATTACATAAAAAAAATACCAACCGGTACTCTTAACCTTGCATATACGGTAAACAGGCATAACCAAAATGTAGTAAGCAATCCAGGCTCCACCGTTCAAATAATAGATGAAAATCAGGTGCTGTCTGACGGCCAAATTGTATTACTTAACCGCCCTTATATTAATGTAGCCTCCATTGTGGTTAAAGACCTTACCGGCTCTATAATATATCAAAAAGACTTTGATTATATTATTCAGGAAAGAAATGAATTTATAGAAATAAGCAGGGTTCCCGGTGGCCAAATTGCCAATAACAGCACTATTTTAGTTGACTATATGGCCGCTCAGGTTGGCTCCTATAATTTTAATGCCGACCTGCAATCTTTTACAGTAAGACTAACTCTTTTAGAGCGAATGGTTGAGTTTTATTATACCATTTCTACTCAGGACTATAATAATATCGAATCTGGTGAATTTCTCACTCTTAACTACTATACCAGAAATTTTTACGGTGGTCGAATTCAATATAAATTTATACATGCAGGAGTAGAAAGAGACGATTTTAATAGCACAATTGTACCTTACAAAAAAATGAGGTATTATGTACAAATGAATGGTAAAATTGGAAAACAAATCCTGCTTTCGTTAAACGGTGAACTAAGCGATATAAATTTAATAGAAACCGATACTGACCAGCTTTTTTCAAGCCTTTTTGGCAAAGTAATTTACCAGTTTAAACCACAAACTAAAATTAATTTTGACCTAGGCTATAGAAAACAAATTGGCGAACAGATTGACCTTGATTTAATTACAGCAAAAGCTGAATATAACACGGTTTATCGTAACCTTTACCTAAAACTAGGACTTGAATTTTATAAACGAAACTATGTGGGTGAGCAACTCAACTTTGGAGGAGTTTATTTTCAAATAGACAGGAAATTTTAATGAACAAAACATGTATAAATTAATAAGTTTAATATGGTTTTGGTCGCTTATGGCAGGGAGCGGCATTAAACTAAACCTATTTACAACAGGTAATAAAAATAATGCAGCTTATGTAGTTAACGAATCTACTGTTATGGCAACTTCTGCCAGTAGTATCAAAAACAATGGTTTACTACAAATTGATTCGGTTAAAACCTGTACAGACTGCCACGATGACCTACTTAATGACGAAACGGTACATGCCCCTGCAAGAAAAGATTGTAAACGATGCCATGTTCCCAATGGAGTAGAACACCCACAGGATAACCCCGATATAATTGGCTTTACCCTAAAAAAAGAAGTACCTGGCATTTGTTACGAATGCCACGACCCCATGAATGTAGAGGAGTTTGTACACGACCCTATTCAAAAAGGCAAATGTATAACTTGTCATAACCCACACAGTTCTCCAAATTTATACCTCGTAAAAGAAAACCCCGTTTCTAAACTTTGTTTAGAATGCCATGACCTTAAGATTCCGAAAGGCAATTTGATTCATGGAGCTGTTTCAGATGGAAACTGTCAGGGTTGCCACAACCCGCATCAGGCTGATAATAAAAGCTTTATAGCCAATACAAAATTAGACAGGCTATGCAAAAAATGCCATAAAAGTATTCGTAAAGAACTTAAAAGAGAAAGTGTGCACGCACCTTTTAAAAAGAAAGCATGCTTCGACTGCCACAATCCTCATAGCTCTAAAGAAGCAAACCTGTCAGACCTTAAACCTCAGGAATTATGTTTTAGTTGCCACGAAGACACCCATAACACCATTAAAAATGCCAAACTGGTGCATGGAGCTGTTAACAAAACCAAAGCTTGTCTAAATTGTCACTCTCCTCACTCTTCCACCGAGAAATTTAATTTAAAAGATAAGGAAGTACAATTATGCTTAAGTTGTCATAATAAATCTATTGCTGCAGATTCAGGCAGTATTCAGGCAATAGGGCCACTTTTAAAGGAAGGAAACACAGTACATAAAGTAATTGAAGAAAAAGGGTGCACAGCTTGTCATAAACCCCATGAATCTAGCCAAAACAGTTTGTTAAACAAAGCTTTTCCTGCTGAAGAATATGTAAAGGCAACAATAGATAATTTTGAACTTTGCTTTAGTTGCCATAATAAAGAACTTTTAAAAACCCCAACAACAGAAACAGCCACAAACTTTAGAGATGGGGATCAGAACCTGCATTATGCTCATATTCATGGTGATAAAGGGCGTAGTTGTACGCTCTGCCACGACCCTCATGGAGCTATTAATAACTATATGATTAAAGAAAAAACACAATTCGGAAACTGGCAAATGCCAATAGAATTTAAACAAATGGAAAACGGAGGCTCTTGTTTAACCGGATGCCATACGGAGCGTAGCTATAAACGTATTATAAAAGGTGATACATTAAGCATAAAAGCTGCCAACGACACATTAAATATAAAAGAATAGGTTTTAGTCAAATGAAATTGAAGCTGTATAAACCTTTTTACATTATTTCTTTTAGCATTCTGTTTACAGGGTGCTTTAATGGGTATGGGCAGCAGGTAAATAATCCTCATAAATTTAGTGCCGATAATTGGGAGTTTACCGAATGGTGCAACCCTTGCCATGTGCATGGTTCAAAAACTGATACTTCTCCCGAAGGATTCCTCCTTTCTTACGAAAGCGACTCTATAACATCTACCGATTCTACGTATATATCAGGCATATCGAAACTATGTTATACCTGCCATGATGGTATAGCTGCAACAATTAGTCATAGTAACGAGCTTTCTCAATTAAAACTAAAAGGAGGACACAATATAACAAACGCACACCCTGTTTCGGTATTTTACCCCACCAAAAAAAGAGGCACTATAAAACTGCATAACCCCAATACAACATTATCGGGTTTGGGGGGAACCATAGCCGAAGATATGTTAAAAAACGGAAGAGTAGAATGTACATCGTGCCATGATCCACATTTTTCTATGCAAACAACTCCCTGTAGTTCTTGCCCTACAATAAACTCAAACCAAAATGCAGATAATGAGTCGGTTTCTTTGCTAAAAACAATCAAAAATGGCATTCTTTGTTTAACATGTCACGATTTATGAATAAACTAATCAACTTGTATTTTCTACTCGCTTTAACAAGTGCCATTATTGCTGTTCCAAACAAATTGACGGCACAAGATACTATAGCATCCAATAAAGGGGAAATGGCAGAAATGTCGTTTGTGCGGTGGGTTAGTCAGTTTCCTTCTACTCAAAAAGAGCAAACCCAAAAAGGGCTGTTTGAGCGTATAGGCAAATTTGTTTTTGGGAAAAAACCAACAGTACTCATTAAACCGGTTGCAGTGTTTGCCCACAACCCGGAAATGTTTTGGGTGGTAGATCAAAAAACAACCTCTTTGGCATTAATTAATCAACAGAAAGGAAGTTCTCTAAAGCTTAAATCAACAAATGAAGAAGGGGTTAGCGCACTTGTAGATATATGTGAACTCCCCGGTAAAGGGTTATTGATAACCGACTCCCGCCTAAATAAAATTTTTTTAGTGCCACCCGGCAATAAAGAAGCCACTATATTTAACAACTCACTTAGTTTACAACAGCCTACAGGTATTGCTTATGCAAAAGAAAGGGACGAAATATGGGTGCTGGAAACCAAAGCGCACAGAATTGCGGTACTCAACTCTAAAGGCCGCTTGTTAAAAACAATTGGAAGCCGCGGGAATGCCCCTGGTGAGTTTAATTTTCCTACACATATTTGGATAGACCGAAAAGGACAAGTTTATATTGTTGACTCTATGAACTTTAGGGTACAAATTTTTAATAGTGAAGGCAAGTGGATATCAATGTTTGGCCAGGCCGGTGATGGCTCAGGCTATTTTGCCAGACCCAAAGGCATAGCTACCGATTCGCATGGCAATATATATGTAGCTGATGCCCTGTTTCATACGGTTCAAATATTTAATAAAGAAGGGCAATTGCTTTATTTTTTTGGAAGTCAGGGGCGTGATAAAGGACAATTTTGGATGCCATTGGGTATATTTATAGACGATAAGGATTATATTTATGTAACTGATAGTTTTAACTCCAGAGTGCAGATTTTTCAACTCATAAACAATGGTTAAATGAACAAATTAATATTTTTCATACTCTCCTGTTGGCTATTACTACCTCTTTATGCTCAGTCTCAATCGATTGTAGAAACAACGCATAACCTATCTGCTTTTGCTTCTGGCACAGCCAGAATTGGGGTAGATTCTGAAATATGTAAATATTGCCATACCCCGCACACAGAGCAGCCGGCTACCCCATTGTGGACGAGTGGAAGAACAGGGCCTAATTATATATTATATAATAGCTCTACTTTACAAGCCATTCCGGGTCAGCCTGATGGCTCTTCTATTTTATGCCTTTCTTGCCATGACGGCACCATAGCTCAGGGAAAAATAGTTGGCAATAATGCTAGTTTAGATTTTAGCACTGGTATTGCTGCAATGGTATCTGAAAGGAATAATTTAACAACCGACCTTAGTGACGACCACCCTGTTTCTTTCTACTATACCCCTGCTCTGGCCACAACCGATGGTCAGTTAAAAGACCCTTCAACCATTTCTATGCCCGTACAGTTGGAAGATGGAAAGGTTCAATGTGTTTCCTGCCATGACCCTCATAAAAACCCTTTTACTAAATACTTAGTAGCATCAAATCGGTTTTCAGAATTATGCACAAGCTGCCACGACCGAAATTTTTGGCCAAGTTCGAGCCATAGCACTTCGGCAGCAACATGGGGAGGCTCGGGGGAAAACCCATGGGGGCATATAGAATCTCCTTATCCTACAGTAGCAGAAAATGCTTGTGAAAATTGCCACGACCCACATAACTCAGCAGGTAAACCCTATCTGTTAAAATCGTCAACCGAAGAAAGCAATTGCCTTGATTGCCATAGTAGTGGTAGTGTGGCAAGCACCGATATACTTACGCAAACACTTAAAACATACTCGCATAATGTATTTGGTTATAACCAAATACACGATCCTTCCGAAGCTACTATGCCTCCGGCAATGCATGTCGAATGCCAGGATTGCCACAATCCGCATGCAACAAGTGCTATTACTGCACAGGCTCCGGCTGCAAATGGTTTTGTAATGGGAGTTCAGGGAATAGATCAGGGAGGTAATGCCGTTAGTATAATATCAAACGCCTACGAACTATGCTACCGTTGCCATACGGATAACCCTACTAAACCTAACAGCCCAACTACGCGCCAGATAGAACAGGATAATGTACGATTAGAGTTTGATCTGGCTAACCCTTCGTTTCATCCGATAGAAGGTGCAGGTGCTAATAGCAATGTGCCTAGTTTAATAGCTCCTCTTACAGAGTCGAGTATTATTTATTGTACCGATTGCCATGCCAGTGATGGGTTTGGTTCGCCTAAAGGGCCTCATGGTTCTATTTACCCCAGAATACTGAAATACCGTTATGAAACTGACGATTTAACCCTCGAATCGGCAACTAATTATGAGCTTTGTTATAGTTGCCATAGCCAAACCTCTATTTTAAGCGATGTATCTTTTAATGGGCATAGCAAACATGTTAGAGACGAAAAAACCCCTTGCAATGCCTGCCACGACCCCCATGGAGTTAGTGCCACCCAAGGTAACAGTATTAATAACTCGCACTTAATAAATTTCGATCTTAGTATTGTTTCACCAGATAATTTGGGAAGGTTGAGGTATGAAAATACAGGCAATAATACGGGCACATGTTACCTTAGCTGCCATGGTAAACAACATAGCCCACTGGGCTACCAGTAATAATAATAAAGAGTTGTCTTACTCTGCATCTTCCATCATTACTTCGTATAAGTAGCCGTATCCAAAGTCTTTATTTAGTGCAACCCTTCCTGTAATGGTAATAACATCTCCTACTGTAAAAACTTTGGTTGATGTAGCCACCAAATCAAATTTTTCATTATGTTCCGTTCCATCCTGCAAATGAACCCAGTTTTTATTCATAATGGCCGCATTAAACTTGGTTACTTGTGCCCTGATTTTTACGGTTTTTCCTTCATACTTTTCTTTATTAGAAAACAGCTCTGCAATTGTAATTCCATCTTTAGCAGATTCTACATTAATTTCACGTTTCACTAAAGTTGATTTTGCGGTTGACGTATAAGAGGAAGCGGATTGGGCTGGTTTTTCTAAAGCATCAGGATTTGTTGATACACCTCCAAGAAAAAAAACGGATTCAAAATTTCTCCCCAACTCTTTACTTTGAAAATCTTTCATTTCAACACCCCCTTTATAATAGTAGGTTGCACCTACTTTGGCTTCCATTTTTGGTACAGCAAGCCAACTTTCAATATTATTTTCTTTTACACGCAAGTAAGTATATGACGTTGTTTGGATAACCTCAAGAGCCGTAGTTTTATGAATATCTAAACTATTAACCGCTACTTGTGTTTGATTTTGCACCTGTGTTTGCTCTTGCCCTTCACAATTAGACATCACTAAAACAATTCCTATACCAATTAAAAAAAGCTTCATAATTTTTGTTAGTTTAAAACTCCAAATAAGTTTTTTAAGAACCTTATGCTAGTTTATTACCTGTATAAAAAGGCTTAAATTACTGATAATTTATAACGAATAAATCAACAAAGGTTTCTTGAATTATTATGGTTACAAATGTACATAGTTAAGGCATCAATAAGTAAGAGAACCTTAATTTAATATATGCTATTAAAAACTGGTTTTTGGTAAAATTAACACCCATAAATTGTGTTTTTCTGCTTTTGGAGACTAATTTTGGTGTATCATTTATTTAATAAAAAAACAAAGTCTTTATGAGCTAACCAAAAGAAATATATTATAAGACATACGATCAATTAATAACAGCTATACTATGAGTTAATAATTGTCGAATCTCTGAACAAACTATTTTGAAAACTTTATTTTTCAAACAGATATGTATTTTTTTTCTTATTGCAATTTCATTTTGCAATAACTTAAATGCTCAGGAAGCACCTTATGCTCCTAGCCATTTGTTTAGTGTAACCCAAGGTTTGCATTCACCAGTAAGAATAGCCATTGACAACAGGGATATTATATATGTAACAGATGCTCTTCAAAAAAACATTACTAGGTATGATACGCTAGGCACACTTTTAGGTGTGATTGAACCAGGAGGTGTACCTATTTCAATTGCCATTAATAATGATAACAGGATATTTATTGGTGATGGTAAATCAGGAGCTATTCTTAAACTTGATGAGTTTGGCGTGGCAACTGAAGTTTATACAGAAACTCTGTTTCCTTCCTCAATGGCATTTGGGTCAGATAATAATCTTCTTTACGTAGTTGACAGCAAACTCAAAAAAGTTATAGTACTGGATTTGGATGGTAATGTTATTCAAATTATTGGAGATGGTGTTTTTCTATCGCCAACAGGAATAGCCGTTGATACTGATAATGACAGGGTATATGTGTCTGAACATGGTGGACTGGGTACTGGTTTTAAGCCAACTGTTAAAATATGGATATTTGATTTAGAAGGTAACTTGCTTGATAGTTACGGTAAACACGGAAAGTTAGAAGGCCAGTTTTACAGAATTCAGGGGTTAGCGGTAGGCAGGTGTGGTGATTTATTTGCAACTGACCCTTTTCAGGGTACAGTTAGTGTATTTGATAAATCGGGGTTCAATACCCGGTTTGGTGAATACGGCAACCAACCGGGCAATCTAAATGTACCTCTGGATATAGCCATAGATTCCCGGCAGCATATTTGGGTAACCTCTATGAATAATGGCACACTCGAAGTTTATTCTATCAATGTTACCGGACCTACTTCACATATTTCAAGTATTAACCCCACTATTTGTACAGGAGAATCAACCGATATTAAAATTGCATTTACAGGAACAGCTCCTTGGACATTCACCTATACAGTAGATGGCTTAAACCCTGAAACAATTAATAACACAACTAATAACCCCTATATTTTAACAGTAACAGATACCGGACATTATGAAATAACAGCACTTTCAGATGTTAATAGTGAATCAACTTGCTTTTCAGGAAGCGTGGATATAAGTTTAAATCCATTACCGGCTGTTAATCTTGGCACAGACATTACCACCTGTGAAACATACACTCTGGATGCTGGCACTTCTTTTAGTAGTTATTTGTGGAATGATGGAAGTACCAATCAAACACTGGAAGTGCATACATCAGGTATTTATAGTGTAACAGTAACAGGTGCTAATGGATGTCAAAATTCAGATGAAATTGAAGTTATATTCAACTCAAAGCCAACCATTGATCTTGGCGCAGACATTACTGCTTGCGGAACATACACCTTAGATGCCGGAGCATCATATAGCAGTTATTTATGGAACGATGGAAGTACCAATCAAACACTTGAAGTTCTTCTTTCAGGCATCTATAGCGTTACGGTAAGCAATGGTAATGGCTGTGAAAACTCAGATGAAATTGAAGTTATAATAAACACTTTGCCGGCTATTAATTTGGGCGAGGATGTAGCTATTTGTGAAGGCGAAACATATATTTTAGACGTAGGGGTCTCCTTTAGCAATTATTTATGGAACGATGGAAGTACCGGACAAACACTAGAAGTGGCTACTTCGGGTACTTATAACGTAGTTGCAACAGATAGTAATGGTTGCGCAAATTCAGATGAAATTAAAGTTGTTGTAAACCCTTTACCTGTTCCGGAATTTACCTATACCAAAAATTATTTAGAAGTTGAATTTGTGAATAATTCGACCAATTCAAGTACTTATTTATGGAGTTTTGGAGATGACATAACAAGCATTGAAATGAACCCTGTTCATACTTATAAAAATCAAGGCATGTACAGGGTAAACCTAACAGTTACTAGTGATAACTGTAGTAATGCGGTTAGCAAAACCACAGACCTTTCAGTAGCTGCCTTCGAAGGTGATTTTGCAAAAATCTATCCGAACCCATCAAACGGAGTGTTCACCATAGAAATATACAATCCTTACAATTCTGATGTAGAAATAGGAGTATTAAACATCACAGGCCAACAAGTTTACTCAAAAACTTACCAGTCGAAGAAAGCCATTGACTTAATCAATTTAAGTGATTTTCCTGATGGTGTTTATACGATAAAATTTACTTCCAAAAAACTAACAAAAATGTATAAGATAGTTATTAATGAATAAAAAAATGAAGGTTAACATCAAAACAAAAACATTGCTTTAAGAGACTTATATATTGATGAAAGCATTAGCCAGACAATATCTTATACAAATAAAATATGAAAAGAAAAAACATCAAAATAGCAAAACAATTAATTCTTTTTCTGGTTTTCCTTTTCTTATTTTTTATATATGTAAAGGCGAACATCCCGCATTTGCTTGATTTTTCCATTTTTAATAATTTCGAAAAAACAGCCTTTATTGCCCCTCATGGAGAGTGTAATTCTTGCCATATTTTTCATTCGGCACCCGGAGCCCAGTTAGGTATGATAGACGGAAATGCCAATTTGTGCATAAGCTGCCATAATCCGGCAGGGCTGGCAAACGCAAAACCGTTTATGAATGCCGACAAGGCAATACCAGGAGTTAGCGGAACCTCACATGCCTGGAACCAACCTGCGATCAATACTACTTATGGGGCAAACTTTCCCTCAGATACTGAAATGGCTTTAAGAGTGGTAAGCGATACCATTGTGTGTTCAACCTGCCATAACCAACACTCGCAAGACTATCCTCCTTTTTTAAGAACAACAAACTCAGGAGATGCCTTATGTAAAGATTGCCATTCGGTACGGGATGTAGGTATTTATAGTAACAATCCTGCTGTTAATTTAGGAAGCCACCCCGTAGGTATTGCTTACGATGGAGCTGATCCAAGGTTCGAAACGGCACCTACTGACCCAAATATCCTTTTAATAGACTCCAATGTAGAGTGTTCCAGTTGCCATCAACTACATTATGCAAGCACCAATGACGGCTACCTGTTACGGGCAACCAACGATGATAATTTATGCACAAGTTGCCATACGTATGGTGCACACCAAAGTATGGGCTGTTCTACCTGCCACCAACCACATAACCCTAACCAAACTAATATTTATATGCTTAGGGATACAGTACTAACACCAAATAGTGGTTTAAAACCGGTTTTGTTTACTGCTCAAACCGGCAGTAACTCCTTTGCTGATGGTAATACCGTTTATGACGGCATTTGCGAAGTATGCCATACAAGTACAAACTATCATAGAAATAATAGTAGTGGAGACCACATGCATAATACATCATTAAATTGTACTTCTTGTCACAGGCACGAGGATGCCTTTGCTGTTAACTGTTCTTCTTGCCATGGCTTTCCACCAGATGGAATTGCCAGCCCAAACCTTGATGGCAGCCATACCACACACTTTGCTCCAACAGCTTTTGGCCCTCAGCTTAGCTTATGCGAGGAATGCCATCTGTTTTCAGGAACTACTCACGAAAATGGAGTAATTGATTTTGCTGATAATCAACTGCTTGCAACCACAAACATTTGTGATAACTGCCATAGTGCCGGTGGCAGTTTCGATGGCGTTAACAACCCTGACTATGGAGCAAAGAGCAATTGGTTAAATGGGGTTTATACAAGTGGCAATTTGCTGCCCGGTAAAGAAAACTGGTGTGCAGGTTGCCATGATGATGACCCTGCCAGTAGTAATCAGGATGGCACTGGTGTGCTAGCACCAGATGTTGTAGGTGATGGAAGCACGTATGGCTATTATTATTCAGGGCATGGGAAAAACCTTTCTGTAGATTGTACAGGATGCCATGATGCCACCTCAACACACCTTGATGGTGAAGCCAGAACCTATGCTTATGACCAATCAATAGCAAATTTAGAGGGCACAGAATACCGCACTGGTTACAGGTTGGCTTTGGTTGGCGGATTTGAACCCATGCGTATTCCACTTAGCGATACAACCGTTGCCAGGCAATCTGATGTTGGTAATTTCCGCTTGTGTTTAAGCTGCCATAACTGGGATAGTTTACAGGATAGCAGTGTGCCTTTTGCTACCGATTTCAATCATTCAGGCGTAAATGCCAGCTATTCTTATGGGTACGATGTTGGAGCAGCCATGAACAGCCATATAGAATATCATCTGGATATGCAAACGCACTCTGGTTCTGAACCATACTGGGATTCGGACTGGGATTCTAACACTACTGCCGATCAAGTGGGCAATAACCCTGAAATTAATGGTTACGATTCGTTTATTACCTGTGTTACCTGCCATGAAGTGCATGGAGGGCAGGCTTTTGGTGGAAATACAGAAGGTAATATGATGCGCGATGGTCGATTACAAGGCCGTTGGCCGGGATTAAAATTTACATACTTAATAGAGGCATCGGGAGGATTACCTTTGGTTACCTCAGTAGGTGCTAACAAGGCAAATAGTATTGGTGGGGTTATACGTGGTGGTGTGGATTATAGGGCAGGGTATGATGGCACCGAACCAGATGCAATTTGTGGTGGATGCCATGGGGAAAGGTTTCCAACTACCGATGAATTTAATGCTTCGGGTACAGCAGGCAGTTCTTGTTTCCCTTGCCATATGATGGGTAGTGGTTCTGATAATTATTTTATAGATTATTATCGGACACCATAGCTATAAGTTTAGATGAAATATGATTATAAAAAAAATCAAAAGAGTAAAGCAGTTAACCTTTTTTCTGCTCTTTGTTTTTGCATTTTTAATATATGTAAAAGCAAATATTCCATACTTGCTTGATTTTTCCATTTTTAACAAACCTGAGGAAGTAGCTTTTGACGCCCCCCATGGAGGTTGCAATTCCTGTCATATTTTTCATTCAGCACCCGGAGCCCAGTTAGGCATGATAGATGGAAATGCCAACTTGTGTATAAGTTGTCATAATCCGGCAGGGCTGGCAAATGCAAAGCCATTTATGAATGCTGATAAGGCAATACCAGGGGTTAACGGAACCTCACATGCCTGGAATAAGCCGGCAGTTAGTGCAACCTATGGGGCAAATCTACCTTCTGATATGGAAATGGCATTAAGAGTGGTAAGCGATACCATTGTATGCTCAACCTGCCACAACCAGCATTCGCAGGATTATCCCCCTTTTTTAAGGGTAGCAAACACCGCAGATGCTCTATGTAAAGATTGTCATTCGGTACGGGATGTAGGTATTTATAGCGACAACCCTGCCGCTAATTTAGGAAGTCATCCCGTAGGTATTGTTTACGATGGAGCCGATACACGGTTTGAAACCACACCCACAGACCCAAATATCCTTTTAATAGATTCCAATGTAGAGTGTTCCAGTTGCCACCAACTGCATTATGCCAACACCAATGACGGCTACCTGCTGCGGGCAACCAATGATGATAATTTATGTACAAGTTGCCATACGTATGGCTCGCACCAAAGCATGAGCTGCTCCAGTTGCCACCAGCCACATAATGCAAACCGTACTAATATTTATATGGTAAGAGATACGGTACAAACGCCAAACAGTGGTTTAAAACCGGTTCTATTTACCGCACAAACCGGGCTTAATTCATTTGCAGATGGCGATGCGGTTTATGATGGTATTTGCGAAGTTTGCCATACAAGCACAAATTACCACCAGAATAATGCTGGCGGTAACCATACACATAATATGGCACTAAACTGCACTTCGTGCCACAGCCACCAAAATGCTTTTGCTCCGGGTAATTGTATGGATTGCCACAACACCCCACAGGGAGTTCGAAGGCAAATTGTTGGTGTAGGAGGTGATTTTTTAAGGGCATCGCATCATATAGTTGGTAGTGTGCAAAACAGCGATTGTGTGGTATGCCATTCTATGTCAACACATCAATCAGGTACAGTCAGGCTACTCGACCCTGACCAGGGTTCGGGGCTAGTTTATGATTACGACCCTGTCAACCCTGAAGGTATCGAGGGTTTCTGTGTTAATTGCCACGATGATGACGGAGCTGTTGCCGGAAACGGCCTGACACCTTTTAGCGATGGTGAGACTGTACCCGATATTAAAATGGGAACAGTTTGGGATAATTCAGCCCACAATACCATAGGGTACTCGCAAAACAGCGGCAATCCGGTATCCTGTTTTGGTAATGGGTCAACCACTGGATGCCATGGTAATGCCCATGGCTCGGATAATATAAAAATGCTTAGTGCACCTGCAAGTCAAAGCCTGAGTGATTTTTGCTATAACTGCCATACAAACGGATTGATAACCAATAATGCCCTGGCCGGAGGTGTAAACGATATTGAGGAAGCATTTAGCCTGTCAAGAAACCACAGTCTTGGTTTTAGTTTTTCTAAAGGCGCCAATAATTTTACCCTAGAATGCACCAGTTGCCATAACCCACATATTGTAACCGGCAAGCACTGGGATGTTGAAACTGGCGTATCTCCGGTTACCAGACCTGATTTTAGCGACCCTGTTAACAATCCACGAGCTATGGGAGCAACGCTCTGGGGTGATAAACCGGGTGAGAAAATGGATGATTATGCAGCTCAGGCAAGTGGCTCAGGAGGATGGTATTATAGAACTGCTGCAGGAACTGGAGGGCCTGTTCCTATGGATCGACCTGCTGTATATCAACCCCCTAAAACCGGTAATGGCTGGGATGCACTGGAGTTTGGCGGGGATGTGTTGCCCGATTATACCACACTATGTATGGACTGCCATAATACCGATATGGGTGGACAAACTCAGGGTGCTATTGATTGGGGTGGTGATACGTATAAACATGGATTAACATCTGCCGATATGCCGGCCTATATTGGTGATGCCGGAGCATCGGGTCACTGGGGTGCTAGTGGAAATCCTGATGTTATTTTTGATATGAACTATGTTACACGAGGCCGCCAGAACGGACATTTTATGCGTTGGCCTTACGAATCGGCCGACAGGTCTGCCGGAATCAATTTTGTAATGTCTTGTACAGATTGTCACGAAGCGCATGGTTCAGGAGCATCTTCTATGTTAAGGTCAACTGTAAACAATGGGCCAGGTACTCATGTATGGAACGTAATGTGCAATAACTGCCACTACTTTTATGGTGGCCATCATACAGGAATGAGTTGCGGAACAGGTGCTGCTTGCCATCCCCATATGGGAGAAAACTCAGTTCATCGTGGAAGATGGACAGGAAGCGGAAACAGGAGGGTTAAAATTACCGCAGTCGGCAATGAAGGCAACTTTGTCCCACCGGACTTCACTCCTGAAATTGTTTCGGTTACAGGTAATATTGGCAGCAATAACCTTACTGTTACTTTCAGGGCAAGCCAGTACGGAGCAGGGCAATCTGGTATTTACACCAATAAAGATTTAACAGGAGCAATTGAATCTGAAGATTTCTGGATATTTGATAAAGGCAATGACAACCCCCGCACAATTACAAATGTTATTCATACGGCTGGTGATTTAACCGCTACTGTAGTTATGAGTGCCCCTTTAATTGAGTCAGACCTTGGTTCGGATGTGTTAACAACCACAGGAAAATCAATTTGGGGTTGGTACGAAGGAGGTTATACTAATTGGGCTACAGGTGTAATTCCTGCCCAGGAAGTACCAGCTGGCCCATGGCCACTAATAATAAGCACGCTGGATGAACTGGTTAAAGGTGAAGGGGCAGTTGGCTACAACCAGGTATATGTAGAGTTTTCATCAGCCGTTTATGCCAATACGGATGCAACTGGTGATTTACAACCGGCAGACTTTGTACTTACTGATACCGACAACGGAAGGACTATAATTGGTGTAGCGCATACAGCAGGAGATAATACGGCAAAATTAACCTTAAGCACTACCTTTGATAATAGCGATGACCTTGGTGTAGATGAGATAGAGCCTGCTGCAAACTCGGTTTATAATGCAGGGGGGTATCCGTACAGCACACTGCCTGTGGTAATAGCCACAATGCCTTTACCTTTAATTACATCAGTAGAAGGTGCTGTGGGATCGGATGATTTACAATTGAAATTTTCAACATCTGTTTTTACCAACAGCAACCAAACCGGTGCCTTGCAACTAACGGATTTTATTTTAACAGATACCGATAATTCCAGGACAATAAGTGGTATAACCCATTTGGCTGGAGCCAATAATGCCATCATAACCCTAAGCTCGGCCTTAGACAACAGCAATGATATAGGTGTGGATGAACTGGGTGCGGTTACCGCTTCCATTTTTGATGCCTACGGTTATCCGGTTGGAGACACAGCACTTATAATTGCAGGACAAGTGGCCGATTCTATTATAGCGGTTACCGGTAGCGAAGGATACGATAAACTGAAAGTACGCTTTAGCGGGGCTGTTTACTCCAACCCCGGTAAAACAGGTACCCTTCAACCTGCCGATTTTATACTTACCGATACCGACAATAGCCGTACCATAATTGCTGTTGACCATACACTGGGTGTTGAAAACTACGAGGGAGAAGACATTGCCTGGCTAACCCTTAGCTCACCTTTGGATGGCACGGATGACATTGGTGTTGATATGCTGGCAGTACCCGATGCCTATAACTACCTCGATAACAAGGTGGATACAGCTCCGGTAATAATTGAAGGCATGCCTGCAACAATTATTGAATCTGTGGAAGGGGTTACAGGTAGCAGTATCCTAAAGGTAACATTCTCACACTGGGTTTTTGCCAATGCAGATGCCACAGGCGACCTTGAGGCTGCTGATTTTATACTTACCGATGTAAACAGCGATAATGCAAGAACTATTACGGCTGTTCAGCATACAGCAGGCAATGCAGTTGCACTGCTTACCATGAGTGCCCCGCTAATTGCAGCCGATATTGATAACGACCTGCTGGGAGCAGCCGTTATTTCTGTTTTTAATTCGGCAGCACATCCGGTTTCAACAACACCCTATACTATTAAGGCTCGTACAGTACCACAAATCACTTTGGTGGAAGGAACAGTAGGTATTGACAAACTACTGGTATTTTTTACCGAAGGGGTTTATACAAACACAGGCCAGACAGGAGCACTTGAG
>JAMOMJ010000061.1 GCA_027067135.1 Cyclobacteriaceae bacterium | reverse complement strand
AATTTCACCAAATTTATTTTGTAAAATACAGGAAATCAGCCATTTATTACCCACAACCTTTCCACAGGCGTGGATAACTTTATCGATTTTTGGGTATTGTATTGTTAGGAACCTGAATAGTTACAAACCATTAAAGGCGTACATTGCACTGTCAATAATTAAAGTTTTTGAATTTGTCCCAGATATATATATATCATCAGTCATATCTCCAAAAACACCTATCCCATTATCCGTTTGCCACTGATAGGTAAGGACACCCGCAGAAAATCCTGAGCTACCTCCATAAACTCTTAATATGGTAGATTCTCCATTGCATACTGTAGTTTGATTATTAGTAGCTAACGTAAGCGTGGGTTGGGCATAAACCTTTAATCCTCCCCCTCCTGAAGTAACATCACATAAATTTGCACTTGAGATAACACAACGATAGCTGTAATTATTCATGTTTATTGATGGTTCTATTACAGTTAATGTACCATCAAATGCATTATACTCGGCATCGTTAACCAAAATATCACTATATGAACCTGAAGGTGTTCTAACCTGCCATTGATATACTAAGTTATCTCCCGTTACCTCCACAGTAAATATCGCATCACTTCCTTCGCACGTATTAATTAGTACGGGATCTTGAGTAATAACAGGGGCTACATCAATAGTAAGTGAGGCAGCAGCAGAATACACAGGTGTACTGCAAGCCCCTACCTCGCAACGGTATAGATAGTTATTATAACCTGAAGGTGCAGCGGTTAAGGTTAAACTCTTACTGGTTGAGCCTGAATAAATAGTATCATTTGTTATATCTACAAATCCAGTTCCATCATCTACTTGCCATTGATAACTGACGTTATTTATAGAAGAAGTAACAGAGAACGAAGCATCTGCACCAGAGCCTTTATCGCATACTGTAATATCTTCTGAATCTGCTGTTATTAAGGGAGGATCCGTTACATACAAAACAGGATTGTTTGATGAAACATCACAACCATTCGCAGAGATAATGCACTTAAAAAGAGCAGAAGTAACTCCATCACTATTGTCACTATCATACAATAATTCTGCAAGCGTATTATCAACTCCTGTAACAGATAATGTTTTTGTGGTAGTACCGCTATAAACTCCTCCATCGGCCAAATTTGTAAATACTGCGCCATCATAATATTGCCATTGATAGGTAATAGTACCAGCAGTAATCTCAGCCTCTACCACAAATGAAGCATCCCCTGTTTCACAAAGAGTTTGTCATACGGGTTGACTTATAATCTTTGGGGTTTCATTAACCGTTAAGGTAGCCTCGCTTGTAAATACTTCGTTGCCACAACGGGTAATTTTACATCTATATTTATTGCCATTTTTATCTAAAGATGGAATAAGGGTAAGAGTAGTTACATTTCCAACTGTCAAGCTTGTTATGTTTCCACCTATATCAACAAAGCCTGTGCCATCATCCACTTGCCATTGCCTTATAATATTACTACCGTAGTTCATTCTAAAACTAAACGAAACATTTCCAACTTCTTCACATGCTGATGCATCAACGGGCTCTTGAGAGATAACTATTTCATCTGTTACTACAATAAAATTAGATTTTGTTATAGTATTGGTACCATCTACAGAGGTTACTTCTAAGCTTACTTTATAATTTCCATTGTTTGCATAGCTAACAACAGGGTTAGGTTCGGTAGAAGTAGCAGGTGTGCCTCCCTCGAACGTCCAGGTAAAAGAAGTAATAGGGTTGGAAGATACTTCGGAATAACTAAAAGTAACAGACTCCCCTGCACAAAGCTGGGTATTATCAGCTGTAAACTCAACACTCGGGTCTTGCAAGGAATATGTTCCTGTAGTTAATTTCCCATTATAAACACCTAATGCTGTTGCACTAGCTCCCCCAACCAAGGCTTTGTTCCACGAGGTACCATCATAGGATTCTATTTGCACTGGAGAATAAGTATTTGGCCATACTTGTGTATTCCAGAAACTTCCTGCTACAACAAGATTGCCTCCAAAAACTATCATATCGTCAAAGTTTAATAAGTTAGAGTTCGGACTAGTTGATACACTATTAATTTCCACTAATTCTGTATTCAAATCCCATCGGGCTAACTTGCCATAACCATGAAGATAATATATGTATAAATGGCTACCATAAGATTTAAGTTTTATAAAATATGAACTAAACCCCATTGAAGGAAAAGGGCTTCCAATTGGCACCCAAACACCATTAACGCCATCCCATTTGGCCATTTTATTAATAGAACTGTTGGTTGCTTTGTCTTTTGTAAATTCTCCTGCAATATAAAGTTCATTATTGTGCTCTTCTATTGTCCATACATCTCCAACCATAACACCTTGATTAAAGTCAACCATATTGGTGCCATTATATCCTATAATATTTTCTATCTGAGACCCACTGATAGAAAGATAAAAATCTCCTCCAATCATTAGTATCCCATTATAAGTAGCTAAGTCACGGACAAATCCAAAGTTTCTACTATCTACAGCACTCCAATTAGTACCATCCCATTTTGCCAGGCCACTATAGATTGCGCCACCAATGTCAATATTGAACTGTCCTCCTGCGTACAATTCGCCATTAAAGACTTCAAGCGCATATATTGCACTTCCAACATTTTCTACAAATCCGCTTCCTGCAGCTGTCCAATCGGTTCCATCCCATTTAGCAATGTAAGTTTCTAATGCAGGGTTCCAAGTTCCTGCCACGTACAAATCCCCATTAAACTCAATCATGTCTTTAGACCCAACTGGTGAACCTTGATAAGTCGATCCTTGGAATATAGCATCCCATTTCTGGGCATAACTTTGCCCCATTATTAAGGCAAAACAAAGTAGTAATAGTAGTAGCTTTTTCATAGTTCTTGGTTTAGTTTAATTTATACTTAAAACTATGAAAATTAGAAATTGAAAATCAAGCGTTTTTTGTGAAAGACCACTTTTCCTTTGTGAATGATACGAATTTCTTTGTGAATGAAGATATTACAAAATTTTATTAGGATTATTCCAACTATTCATTTTGTTGATATAATCCAATTTATTTGAATATTACAATGTTTTTATTATAAACCTCTAAGGATCAGACAAATGCTTTAGGTGATAAAGCTTATTTATATTGTGGCATTTGCAATAATTATTTCTGCGAAATAAAACCTCTTCACTTATTTATAAATAAGATGTGAAAAGTATTCTATTTTTTTGAATAAACACCTATTTCAAAAATCAACAATTAGGCAGGAATGGAATAAAAATACCAAAATACTTATAGTGATAATAAAATCTATGTAGAGAATTTTAACCATGAGTTTGCAGACCAAGTAATTGGTGGTCGGTTAAATTTAGCCTTGACTAAGACTAGTCCTAAGTGCCCTATGGAGCGGCTAGCAGGGAAATAAAAAGCCTTCAAGGTCTATTTGTATAATAACAATAGGTCTTGAAGGCTTTAACAACGGTTAGGCTTTAGTTACCACAAACACATAACTTCCAGCAAGGCCTGTTTTGCGCCCACCTCCAAAAGTAGTATTATTTACAGTAAAGCTTAAGGTAAGTGTTTTGTTCTCGTTTGAAAATGACATATCAACCGTTAAAGAAGTAGAGTTAGTAAATGTTACTTGAAAACTACTAGAAGTAGAACTCGTATCAAAATTACTAATATTACCCGATGCGTCTGCCCAAGCAGTACCCCCATTAGTAATGGTATAATTAGTATTAGAAATTTTTATAGAAAACCCTGAAAATTCTGCGCTTACATCTGCCCCATCCCTGGTAACTGATGATAGATTCCAGGTACCTTGAATTTTTTCGCCAGCTGTAAGATCTTTTGTAGGATCATTTTTATCGCAAGAGAAAAGAACGGCTCAAAAGAATATCTATGGGGGCTAGGCAAATATTAAAGATACTCTGTACAGGAAAAAGGAGAGGTCTCTAATTCCCCTGAAGGTAGCCCTAAAGGCTTTAATTTTACCATTAAAGTTTTCGGCCAAGGCGTTGGTGCTTCTGTTAAAAAAATAGTTGAGTATTTCTTGCTGG
>JAMOMJ010000060.1 GCA_027067135.1 Cyclobacteriaceae bacterium | reverse complement strand
CAAAAGGAAAAGAGAGAGAGGATAGCGACATAGATATTGCCCTTTGATGGTATGACACAGTTCTTTGCAACTCAAATTGAAACTAATGAGAGATTAGGCGCAAAGTAGATTTGAGAATTGAACCACACCCGATTAAAGAGGATGATTTTACAGGAATGAATCCTTTTGCAAATAAAATTCAAAAATCAGGAATAGAAATAACACTGAATTAATCCCTATGCATTTTAGCAATGGCGCTGCAAAACAATTATTAGCTAGACAAATTATATGAAACACCAACCATATGAAGTAGCAGTGCATTAAAAACTAAAAGCCACTTGTAAAACTTTACAAATGGCGTTCATGAATTTTAGAATGGAATTGCTACCTAACAAAACTCATCAAACACATCAATTAAATGGTTCGCAATCATTTCTGCATTTCGGCCTTCGATATGGTGTCGTTCAACAAAATGAGCCAGTTCACCGTCTTTAAATAAAGCAATGGCAGGAGACGAAGGAGGATAAGGAAGGCAAGCTTCTCTTATTGCATTAACTGCATCCACATCATTTCCAGCAAAAACAGTAGCAAGCGTGTCTGGTTTTTTAGTGGAGTTCATTACAGCCATTACTGCTCCAGGACGAGCAGAGCCTGCTGCACAACCACAAACGGAGTTTATTACAATTAAACTTGTTCCTTTATGGTCTTTTAAATGATTTTCTACTGCCTCGGCAGTTTTAAACTCTTCAAACCCTTGGTTTGTGAGTTCAGCCCTCATTGGAGCTACTAATTCTTCTGGGTACATAGTTATTGCGGTGTTTAAGTTATCTGTTATTTAGTTAATAGTTAAGGGTCAATAATTTACGAGTTCAAGTTATGGTATGCTATAGACTAAAGACGGTGGACTCTTACAAAAATCCAAGTTCCAGCTTTGCTGCTTCCGACATCATTTCTGTGGTGTATGGAGGGTCAAATGTTATTTCCACCTTCACATTCTGCACCTTTGCAATTTTACGGATGCGTTGTTCCACCTCACTTGGAATCGATTCTGCCGCAGGGCAGGAGGGTGAGGTAAGGGTCATAAGTACAAATACATTATTTACCGGATACACATTTATTTCATAAATAAGCCCCAGTTCATAAACATCCACAGGAATTTCAGGGTCATAAACCTGTTTGATTGCTTCTAACACCTTGTCTCTCATAGACAATTCGTTTAAAACTTCTTTTTCCTGCCTGCCGGTCAGGCTGGCTTCTGTCTTTTCCATTTTATTCATTTATCTGTGCTTTAGCTCGATACCCAAGCGCATATAATTTCATTTGTTTTATCATCGCATTAAATCCATTCGATCGTTGAGAGCCAATTACCTGTCCCATGCCAATTTTCTCTACAAAATTTAGTTCTGTGTTTAAAATGGTATCAGGTGTTTGACCCGATAAAACCCGTATCAGCAAGCTGATTAAGCCTTTGGTAATATCGGTATTGCTATCAGCCTTAAAATACACTTTGCCATTTTTGTACTCAGATGTAAGCCATACTTTAGACTGGCATCCTTTAATGATATTCTCTTCTGTTTTAAGCGAATCATCCATTGCAGGCAATTTTTGACCCAGTTCCATTATGTAAAAAATGGTCGATTCACGGTCATCTGCCAAGAACTCAAATTCTTCGATGATTTCGTTTTGTATTTCTTCTACGGCTGTCATTAGTTGATTCTGCTCGTAATTTTTTGTAAGGAAGCAACCATCGTATCAATTTCTTCAAACGTGTTATAAACCGCAAAAGAAGCCCTAATAGTTCCTTCTAATTCAAATCGTTGCATTAAAGGCATGGTGCAATGATGGCCTGTTCGTACTGCAATTCCTCTAGCATCTAACATCATTCCTACATCAAATGGATGCATGCCTTCAATTATAAAAGAGAGAACACCTACTTTGTGTTTGGCAGTACCAATAAATTGTATTTTATCAATGGCTTTCAACTTTTCAGTTGCATACGCTAGTAAGTCATCTTCATAGGTTCTGATATTTTCTTTACCTAAATCGTTGATGAAACCTATAGCTTCATTGAGTGCAATAATGTCTGCAATATTTGGAGTGCCTGCCTCAAACTTAAATGGAATATCGTTATAGGTTGTCTTTTCAAAAGTTACTTCCTTAATCATTTCTCCACCACCTTGGTAGGGAGGCATTTCCTCTAAAAGGTGCCGCTTTCCATATAAAAATCCAACTCCTGTTGGCCCGTACATTTTATGTGCAGAGGCTGCCAAGAAATCACAATCTAACGCTTGTACATCCACTTTAAGGTGGGCAACCGCCTGAGCTGCATCCAGTAACACAACGGCGTCAACACTGTGAGCTGCTTCTATTATTTCCTTCACAGGATTGATTGTGCCTAGCGCATTGGAAGCAAAAGCTACGGATACAATCTTAGTCTTATCTGAGAGCAAGTCTCTGAAATCCTCCATATCAATTTCACCTTTATCAGAAATAGGAACAATCTTTAAAATGGCTCCTTTTTCTTCGCACAACATTTGCCAAGGCACAATATTGGAGTGATGCTCTAGGCCTGTAATGATGATTTCATCACCTTCGGCAATATTTTGCCTGCCATAAGTAGCGGCCACCAAATTGATGCTTTCGCTTGTGCCTTTAGTAAAAATAACTTCTTCTTTCTCCCCAGAGTTTATAAATTTTTGCAACGAAGCACGAGTAGCTTCATAGGCATTAGTCGCCTTTTCAGCCAATGTATGCACTCCTCTATGGATATTAGAATTATAGACACTATAATATTGGTTGAGTGCTTCAATTACCCGAAGTGGTTTTTGCGAAGTAGCTGCGTTATCAAAATAGGTGAGGGGATAGCCATTCACTTCTTGAGCCAACACAGGAAACTGTGCTCGAATGGCAGCAATATCTAACGATGATTGTTTGATGGCCGCTTCCATTTTATTCGTCTATTTTAGTATGGAGAATTCCTTGGACATAGGTTCTTAGGTTCTCGTCTTTAATACGTTCAATTACTTCGTTGGCATAGGCATCTAACAACATCAATTTGGCTGAATGCTCTCCAATACCCCTTGCTCTGAGGTAAAATAATTGTTCTTTATCGAGTTTACCTGTGGTACACCCGTGTGAGCATTTAACGTCATCTGCCCAAATTTCTAATTGGGGTTTGGTATTAATCGTGGCGTTATCCGAAAGCAATATATTTTTATTCGATTGAAAGGCATTGGTTACCTGTGCATCTTGCCTTACATATATTTTTCCATTGAAAATTCCTGTAGAACTCCCGTTCATAATGCCTTTGTATAATTCGTTGCTGTTGCAATTCGGTACTTTATGATCTACTACCGTATGATTATCAATATGTTCCTTGTTATCAGTTACATAAAGTCCATTCAGGTTGGCCTCAGAATGAGAGCCATTAAGGGATATATGAAGATTATTACGCACCATTTTACCCCCGAAGTTGACTGTCATAGCATTAAATACTGCCTTTTCTGCTACGTTTACCTGTGTATTACCCACGTGTAACTGATTCCCATTTTCATTGCCAATTTTGATATAGCTGAGGTTACTATTTGCGGCACAATTAATTTCAGTTACTGCATTGGTAAAGCTAAGTGCATCGCCCACACCAATAAAGATTTCAGCAATTATAGCTTGTGTATTTTTAGCTCCGTTAACCAATACTCTGGGGTGCGCTACTGCCTGATTTTTAGAGGAATCCGTTATATGGATAAGAACAACAGGTGTTTCGATTACAGCACTCTTGGCTATATTAATAGCAATCCCTGTGTTTAGGCTTGAGGTGTTTAATAGTAAAAACTCATCTGATTTAGCATCTACATCCTTTGCAATTAACTCTTTGCTATCCTCAATGCTTGAAACAGAGATTCCTTCTGGCAAATTATAATTAGATAATTCTTCTGATAGAATTCCGTTGATAAAAACCAATTGATTTTCAGAGAGGGTGGGGATAAGAGCGCTTAAGTCTGCAGCAGATTCTTCATTACCTGCAAACTCACCAAAGTTACGCTCTAATATTTTAGATAAGTTGGTGTATTTATACTCTTCATTTTTACGACCAGGTAAGCCTCTTTCTTCGATAATTGAAGCTGCTGCCTCCCGGGCAAAACCGAAGTTATTACCCGATGGCTTTTGAATTAATCGCTGAAGTAATTCTGACATTTCCATAGCGTTAGGCATTTGCATGTTCAGCTTTAATCCAGTCGTAGCCACGTTCTTCAAGTTCATAAGCCAGTTCTTTAGTGCCGGTTTTTACAATTTTTCCGTTATAAAGCACATGTACAAAATCAGGAATAATAAAATCTAATAACCGTTGGTAATGCGTAATAACAATGGTGGCATTATCAGCACTTTTTAATGTATTTACTCCGTTGGCCACAATTTTAAGTGCATCAATATCTAAACCTGAATCGGTTTCGTCTAATATCGAAAGCTTAGGCTCCAACATAGCCATTTGAAATATCTCGTTTCGCTTTTTTTCTCCACCTGAAAAGCCTTCGTTTAACGAACGTTTGAGCAATGCCTGATCGATATCAACAATCTGCATTTTCTCTTTCATCGTTTTTAAAAACTGAACGGCATCAAGTTTTGGTAATCCCCTATGGGCTCTCACCTGATTAACAGCAGCCCTTAAAAAATTGGTAGTGCTAACACCCGGTATTTCAATGGGGTACTGAAACGCAAGGAATAAGCCTTCTCTGGCACGTTCTTCAGGAGAAGAACCGAATATATTTTTTCCTAAAAATTCCACACTTCCACTATCTACTGTATATTCTTCTCTACCAGCCAGTACCGCAGATAGTGTACTTTTACCTGAACCATTCGGTCCCATTATAGCGTGTACTTCTCCGGGCTTAACTTCAAGGTTAATTCCTTTTAATATTTCTTTGCCTTCAATGGAGGCTTTTAGGTTTTTTACTTTTAACATCTCTTTTAAAAATGGTTATTAGTAATTAGTTATTGAGTTAATAGTTGGTGACTTTTAATAACTATTAACCAGTAACCAATAACTATTTTTATCCCACGCTTCCTTCAAGCGTAAGGGCTAATAATTTTTGTGCTTCTACGGCAAATTCCATAGGGAGCTTATTTAATACTTCTTTGGCGTAGCCATTTACAATTAATGCTACGGCTTCTTCGGTGTCAATTCCTCGTTGGTTGCAATAAAAAATTTGGTCTTCGCCAATTTTTGAGGTGGTAGCTTCATGCTCTACCTGAGCAGAACTATTATCCACTTCTATATAAGGAAAAGTATGTGCTCCACATTTATCTCCTAATAATAAGGAATCGCATTGTGAGAAATTACGTACATTTTCGGCACGTTTATGCACCTGTACCAACCCTCGATAACTGTTTTGACTATGACCGGCAGATATACCTTTCGATACAATCCTGCTTTTTGTGCCTTTACCAATATGAATCATTTTGGTGCCTGTATCTGCTTGTTGGTAGTTATTGGTTACTGCAACTGAGTAAAACTCACCCACTGAATAATCTCCTTTTAAAATACAGCTTGGGTATTTCCAGGTTACTGCCGAACCTGTTTCTACCTGTGTCCAGGATAATTTGGCGTGATCGCCATTGCAAATACCACGTTTGGTTACAAAATTATAAATTCCGCCTTTACCGTTTTTATCGCCCGGATACCAGTTTTGTACAGTAGAGTATTTTACTTCCGCATCGGTTTCCACAATAATTTCTACAATAGCAGCATGCAACTGATTTTCATCTCTTTGAGGAGCAGTACAGCCTTCTAAATAACTTACATAAGAGCCTGGTTCAGCTACAATAAGTGTACGCTCAAATTGGCCTGTATTGGCTGCATTAATTCTGAAATAAGTAGAAAGCTCCATTGGGCAATGCACTCCTTTGGGAATGTAACCAAACGAACCATCACTAAAAACGGCAGAGTTTAAAGCAGCGTAATAATTATCAGTATATGGCACTACTGAGCCAAGGTATTTCTTCACCAACTCAGGATGGTCTTTCACAGCTTCGCTAAAAGAGCAAAAGATAATGCCCAATTCTCCAAGCGTTTCTTTAAAGGTGGTAGCCACTGACACAGAGTCGATTACGGCATCAACTGCCACACCTGTCATTCGCTTTTGCTCCTCAATTGAAATCCCTAATTTCTTAAAGGTTTCAATCAGTTCAGGATCAACCTCATCTAAGCTATCAAGCTTTTTCTGCTTTTTAGGAGCAGAGTAATAAATAATATCCTGAAAGTTAATTTTAGGATAATTTACGGCTGCCCAGTCTGGTTCTTCTAAAGTTAACCAATGCCTGAATGCTTTGAGCCTAAACTCCAATAACCATTCAGGTTCATTCTTTTTGGCAGAAATAAAACGAACAATATCTTCGTTTAGGCCTTTGGGAGCCTCATCGGCTTCAAAATCAACCGACCAACCGTGTTCGTATTCCTTTGAGGTAAACTCTTCTAATATTTCAGCATCTTTACTCATAGGCTTTTAAAAAATAGTGATGCAAATATAGCACTAATCTCTTATTTATAATCATTTTAAATAAGGAAAATTTGTAAAACCTAGATCAGGCGATAGTCAAATCTAGCTGACTAGGATCAGTGGACGGGTCGGACTATTGTTAGACCTTGTAACCCTTAATTGGACTTAAGTTGAGTTAACCATGGCAACGAATTTCGCATGGTTTGCTGAGCATAAAAAAAGCTTCAACCCAAAGGCTGAAGCTAATCTACTTGGTTAATTAATATGAACTCAAACAGTTTGGTTCACATCAAAGTTTTCAAGGTAATCGGCTACTCTACGTACCATTTTTCCTCCTAAGGCTCCATCAACAACTCTGTGGTCGTAGGAGTGCGACAAGAACATTTTATGTCGAATAGCAATCATATCACCTTCGGCTGTTTCTACCACTGCAGGTTTTTTAACAATAGCTCCGAGTGCCATAATGCCTACCTGAGGTTGCATAATGATAGGTGTACCCATTACATTACCAAATGAGCCTACATTAGAAATAGAATACGTCCCTCCGTCCAAATCGTCTGGCGTAAGTTTATTTTCTCTTGCTCTACGGGCTAAATCATTTACTTTTTTAGCTAAACCAGCCAAATTATATTGATCCGCATTATGTACCACGGGCACAATTAAATTGCCTGAAGGTAGAGCTACAGCCAATCCAATGTTGATATTTTTCTTTTTAATAATGTTATCTCCATCAACCGAAATATTCACCATAGGAAAATCTTTAATGGCTTTTACAACGGCCTCCATAATAATAGGAGTGAAGGTCATCTTTTCACCTTCGCGAGCTTCAAAGTCTTTCTTTATTTTGTTTCTCCAATTAACAATGCCCGTCATATCAGCTTCTACAAATGAAGTAACATGTGGAGAAATACGTTTCGAATCCACCATTCTACCCGCAATCATTTTACGCATACGATCCATTTCGATAATTTCATCACCAGCACTCACTGAAACTGGTTGCGGTTTTGGAGTAGGTGCTTGTGCAGTAGGTGGTGAAATTACTACAGGAGCTGGAGTGCTAGGAGCTACAACCGAACCATTTCCATTGGTTCTTGTTGAAACGTAGGCTAGAATATCTTTTTTTGTTACTCGGCCTTCTTTACCAGTGCCTGGAATTAATTCTAATTCAGCCATGTCAATCGCTTCTTCACGAGCAATATTCATTACTAGCGGTGAGTAAAATCTGCCAGATGCAGGTTTTTCAAGGGTAGGAGCTATGGTTGCTGTTGCTTCGGCTACTACAGGCTGTGCGGCTGGAGTTGCCATAGTTTCTGTGGTTGGTGCAGCAGTTGTTGGAGTTTCTTCACCTTCTGTCGTAATAATAGCAATTGGTGCTCCTACAGGTACCACATCTCCATCTTGTGCTAAAATTTGAGTAAGCACACCACCATGAGTGGAAGGCACTTCCGTATCAACTTTATCAGTAGCTACTTCTAACACAGACTCATCTGCTTCAATGGTATCTCCTTCGCTTTTTAGCCAGGTAAGCACAGTAGCTTCCATAATACTCTCGCCCATTTTTGGCATTAACAACTCAACTGACGCCATACTATTACTTGGTTAATTTTATGTTCTACGATTAATTCCTATTATTCTATCGAATTTTATGTTCATTCAAGAACATTCTTCTTTCCTTCCTTAAAATTACCAAAAATGCTTATTTACAGTCATTTAAGGCATTTTTTTATATTTACAAATTTAGTATAATCAAGGTAGAACTCAAGTGTTTTGCACGAAAGTTTGCCAAGCAAAAGCCAAGGCAGACTTGGAAGATGCTTCTATATTGAGCATTCTATCTTTTGCTAAGGAAAGAAGTTTTGCCTGTGTTCCTGTTGGAGTAGCCAAGGCAATCCACACGGCTCCAACCGGTGTTTTATCGGTTCCCCCATCAGGGCCTGCCACACCCGTAGTAGAAAGGCCATAGGTTGTTCCTAGCTTGGTACGAATCCCTTCTGCCATTTCGATCGCTGTTTGCTTACTAACTGCACCATATTTCTTTAGGGTTTCTGATTTTACTCCTAGTTCCTTGTTTTTTACTTCGTTGGTGTAGGAAATTACACTCCCTTTATAATAGGCAGAGCTCCCAGGAATGGAAGTGATGAGGTGAGCTAAATGACCGCCCGTACAACTTTCCGCAGTTGCGATTGTCTCATTTTTAGATGTTAACAACTGACCAACTACAGATTGAATGCTGTCAGAGTTATAGCCATAGATATACTTGCCAGCATATTCTTTGAGATGTTCAATTTGTTGATTCACGGCATTCTGCAACGCTTCCAAATCGTTTCCAGAAGTGGTGAGCCTGAGCTTAACTTCCCTTAAACTCGGTAAATAAGCTAAACTTATCGATTCTGGCAGGGCATCTGTCCAAGGTTTTATTTTATCGGCCAACCACGATTCGCCTATGCCAATAGTTTTAATCACCTTATGAAAGATTACGGGTAGATCGAATTGTTCTTTGAGTTTGGGAATTATTGAGTTAGTCATTAACCCTTTCATTTCAAACGGTACGCCTGGCATAGATACAAATACAGTATTGTTTTCATAAAACCACATACCTGGAGCTGTACCTAGCTCATTAGGAAGCATTGTGCAATTGGTAGGTAAAAAGGCTTGCAATTTATTGGTAGGAGTAAGCTTAAACTTAAAACGCTTGAATAGGGCTGCTAAATGGGTTAAGGCTTCTTCATTTAATTTCGTATTAACACCGAAGTACTCGGCTAAACAAGGCTTTGTTAAATCATCTTCCGTAGGGCCTAAACCTCCTGTTATAAGCACAATATCGGCTCTTTCTTCGGAGTATTTTAATGTGGCCAGGATTTCTTCTTTAACATCACCAATAGTAAGTCGTTGAGTGACTTTTACACCAATGGTATCTAGCTCTTTGCTCATCCATTGGGCATTTGTGTCTAGTATTTGGCCGTATAATATTTCATCGCCAATGGTAATGATATGAGCTGTTGTGTGCATTTACTTTTTTTACGTCATTCCTGCAGAAGCAGGAATCTGTTCAAATGTTTATGGGTTTTTACCTCTAGGAATAACAATGAATTAAAAATTACTATTAATTATGATTATGATCATCCACCAATTGGTCAGGTTCGTGGTTACAAATAGTTGAACTTGCGATTTTTCCTGTACCCAAACAAACACTACAAGTGCCTGTTAAAATTTTCTCACCCAAACAAAGGGTGCACGTAATATAGCCTTTTCCTTCGCATACATCGCACTCCACGTACTGCTTGCCACTAAACGAGTTGAATGTAATATACACGCCTTCGCCAAGACACTTTGGACATACAGTTTTGCCACTTCCTTTACAATTATGGCAGGTTTCGGTGGTGGAGCCCACTCCCTCGCAATTATAACAGGTAACATAGCGGTAGCCACTTAAATTACAATAATCACAGTTTTTAATTTTTTCAAACTCTGCATTTAGCAAGTCCTTTAATTCAATGGCCTTTTCATAATAATTGCCTCCTTGGCCGGCTAGCCCTAAGTATTTTTCAACAAAGTTTAAGCTGTTTTGGTATTGATGAACCACATATAATGTTTCTGCAAATAAGTAGGAGAGGTCTGTTGGTAGTATTTTTCGGGTAGCTAATGCTCTACGAAACGTTTTATTGGCAGCACCATAATCTTCTGCCTTCATCTCAGCTTTGGCCTTATTCATGAGGTCGATAATTTCCTGATCATAGATAACTTTTTCTGGAAGCTCAGTTTGAGCATAAGCTAGATTGGCAAACCCAATGAATATAAAAAATGCGATTAATGTTCGTGTCATTTAATAATTATTTTTCCCAAACTGTTTTTATAAATTGAGCATTGGCAAAGTCCTCTCCATTTATTTCTGTATTACCAGCTATGCCTCCAAGAGCACCGAGGGTGTCACAGTTAAAGCCAATAACTGGAGCTTGCATATCGGCACCACAAGTTCCTGGTGCAAACACAAACACTATTTGATCTTGAAAAAGATATTGATCTACTTTAGAATTATTACAGGATGCACTTTGTTTAAACTCAGTAATTAAATTGTTAATGCAACGTGGAATTACCCCATAATTTTCTTCTTCATTATTACAACTTATGTGTACAGAGGTTAAAATAAGAAGTAAGAAAAGTTGCTTAGTCATAGATTTATAAACAATAACTGGTCTTAAAGGTGAATATTGTAGCGCATTACTTTTTCTATTTAAAGCTATCTGCCACAATTAACTCTTTAGTACCATGCCCCCAAGAATAAAATCCATTGCCAGATTTAATGCCTTTATGACCTGCTTCTACCATATTTACTAATAATGGGCAAGGAGCATATTTAGGGTTGCCGAATCCCTCGTACAACACATTAAGGATGGAAAGGCACACATCTAAGCCAATGAAGTCCGCTAATTGTAAGGGACCCATTGGGTGCGCCATGCCTAGCTTCATTACCGTATCAATTTCTTCCACTCCAGCTACACCTTCGAATAAGGTATAGATTGCTTCGTTAATCATAGGCATTAAAATTCGGTTGGCCACAAACCCAGGGTAGTCATTTACCTCAACAGGAGACTTTCTAAGTGTTTTAGACAGCTTCATAATGGTATTGGTTACCTCGTCAGTCGTGTTATATCCACGAATGATTTCTACCAACTTCATAATTGGAACAGGGTTCATAAAGTGCATGCCAATTACTTTATCAGGCCGGTTGGTAACAGCGCCAATTTTAGTAATAGATATAGACGATGTGTTAGTAGCTAAGATGCAGTTTGCAGGAGCAAGTTTATCTAATTGCTTAAATATTTTTAGCTTTAAATCTACGTTTTCTGTAGCAGCCTCAACCACTAAATCTGCATTTGCAATACCTTGTTTGGTATCTGTAAACGTAGTGAGATTAGCCAAAGTAGCTTCTTTTTTAGCCATATCAATCTTTTCCTTAGCAACTAGCCTATCTAGGTTTTTAGTAATGGTAGCTACTGCTTTTTCTAAAGCTTCTGCCGAAATATCAACCAAGCTTACCATGAACCCATTTTGAGCAAATACATGCGCAATGCCATTGCCCATAGTGCCAGATCCTATTACTGCTATATTTTTCATCCGTTAGTCTATTAAAAAATGTGTACTAAAAATCGTTTGATAAATCTTTAATTTTTTGTTCTTCGTCTTTCTTAATGATGTCCTTAATCTTTAATGAAGAATATGTCATTATGGTTTCTTTTCCACCCTTAGTACTTTTAAAGCTAAGTTTTATATCGGTGCCTTGCCATATATAGCTGTTGGTGGTAACAGAAAATTTGGATTTCCCAAAAGCTTGTTCTAAGCTTTTAAACAAATTAGGGTCTTTAATGGTAGTAATCTCAATTTTATAAATTAAATCTTTATAGGTGTAAACTACAAAATCCTTAATCTGAATCTCCCCAATGCTAAGCAAGTAGCCTGGTCTTCGAGTATAAGTGGAATTAAACTCATCTTTGGTTTTGTCGAGTTTAAGCTCTGGGTACGAGGTTACTTTTGACAGTATTTTGATATGTTTAAACCCATTGCGTTCATCCAGCTCACTATTTTGAGCGTATAAAGTAGAAAATCCAGTCAATAATAGAAGTGTGAAGATTATTCTTGTCATATTTTATAAATTTTAACAAATATAAAGCCAATGCTAAACAGTTGGTTTATTAAAAAAGTAAAATTTTGATTATCGTATCCGTAATCGTATATTTGTCGTATAAACCATACGATTATGAAAGTTACCGCATTAATACCAGATGAATTGGTGGCAGAAGTAAGAAAACTGTCAGGAGGTAAAAATATTACTGAAAGCCTATTGATAGCACTTAAGTTTTATGTGCAGTCCAAAAATATGGATGACATAATTGAGGAAATTAAAAAAAATCCTTTTCAATTTAGAGATGGGTTTACAGCCGAAGGCATTAGAGAATTAAATAGAAATAGATGATACTTGCAGATACTTCGGTATGGATATCCTATTTGCGGAGAACAGATGCCCAGCTCGAGGAAATATTTGATTTATACTTAAAAAAGAAGCATATTTACTTAGTATCGGCTGTTTTTGGGGAGTTGTTGCAAGGTGCTAGAAACAGGAAAGAAAGAGAAATGCTTCAAAGGCTATGGGGTAATATGCCTAAAGTTAAAGAGGATTTTCTTTTTATAGATGCAGGAATGAATTCCAATAAATATAAGCTTATTAATCAGGGGGTGGGCTTAGTAGATAGCTATATTATGGCTGCATGTATTAAAAATAATCTTCCGCTTTGGACTCTGGACAAAAGGCTTCAGCGTGCTTTTGATGCAATAAATGATGGATATTCTACTTGAAGCTAACTTTTACACTTAAAATAAAATTTCTTCCAGGAGCACTTATGCCACTTGCATATGGTCGATAATGTACATCAAATAGGTTTTCAACTCCTGCACTTACTGCAAACCCTTTATCAAAATCATATTGTGTATTAATGGAAGAAATGGTCCAGGAAGGGCTGCCATTTGGACTATAAATGTGAGGTTTGTTTAGTTCACTGGGCGATAGCTGGTTGAGTGTTTTGCTGCCATTATATTGTTGAGTAAACATGATTGTTGTACTATTCCATTTATATGAAATGGAGGTTTGACCAAATAATGGAGCCGTATGCCGAAGGGGTACATTGTCGATTAAATCTCTTCCGTTTGTATAGGTGAGAGTAGAGGCAATAATTAATCCTCCTTTAGTGTATTTTAAATTGCCCGAAACACCTGCGATATATGCTTTACCTGCATTAACCAACGCTTGCACATTGCTTAGTTCGCCATCATAATAAATGCTGTCTTGGCCATAAAAAGTAAAATCTCTTCGAACCATTGCATCCACCAATCGTGTATAATATCCCGTGAAACTATATTCAAAATCATTGTTTATTTTACCAGTTAATGTAAGTTCTCCTGAATAGGAAAATTCGGGTTTTAAATTTTCGTTGGGCACAACTACATTGCCCGGTTCAGAATCAAAAACCTTACCTATATCATCCACATTAGGCGCTCTAAACCCACTGCTAATGGAAGATTTGATATGCAATTCGTTGCTAAGTTTCCAAACGAGCCCAATACTGCCATTGGCAGCCCCTTTGTTAAGGTTAATCTCATTATAAGGAAAGTTATAAAAGGTTTTATCTTCAAACTTAGACCTAAGAGCTATTTGGCTATACCTAATGCCTGTATTTAGAATTAAGGAAGTAGAAAAATAGTGTTTCCAATTGGTATAAGCAGATATTGACGTCCAGCTACTTCCACCATCGGGGTATCTTGTTGCACTTGGGCTATAGCTATTAGTAGTGATGTCTTGCATTTGTGCAAATGAATTTACTTTATTATATACTAACTCAAATCCATAATAAAAGGTATTGGTATAAAGCTCTTTAAAGGCATCATAATTAACACTTAAAATGTTCACATTTTCAATTCGTTGTCTTAAATCATTGTTCTTAAATTTACGATCGTTCCTGCTTTCTTCTACCTGTTGGAACGCAATGGTTAATCTGGATTGAGTACTTAATTTTGTATCTCTATCCATCTTGAGTTGAAGTTGGTGCATGAGCCATTTCTGAGGGCCATAATACCATTCTGCGTATCTTAATGTATCGTTTTTGTATTCAGTTAACCGATCGTAGCGAGGTACATCACTACTGGTTGTATAATGAAAGGCATAAGTTAATTCGGTATTATCGTCTATTTTATACCTTAGTTTGGCTAGCCCATTCCATTGTTTATAGCCAGAATAGATTTGCTTATTGATATTATCATTTTGCACAATACTGTCTGTGCCATTAATACGATCTACATATTCAGGTCTTGTTCCAAATGTAGGGTAAGCACCTTTTCGAACAGCACCTGTAACTAAATCGTTAAAGGTGCTGCTTGTAATAGCTGCCATAAAAGCAAGTTTTTTGCCACCAATATTAACTTTAAGATGCCCTGTTTTTTCTTTATTTGCTGACGAGGCTCTGATAAAGGCGGTTCCTGATAGGACATTAAATTCTGGTGAAATAGTATGAAAATCCATTACACCACCTAGTGCATCACTGCCATATATTACAGAGCCAGGCCCAAATACGACTTCGGCACTTTCGGTAGTGAGCCCGTCCAGGGCAATAATATTTTGTAAGTTACCACTACGGTAAATGGCATTATTCATTCGAACGCCATCTACTGAAATGAGCACGGAGTTTGCTGCAAATCCTCTAATCATCGGACTCCCTCCTCCCAATTGGCTTTTTTGGATAAAAACTTCGCCTGATTGGCTCAATAAATCTGCCGCTGTTTGGGGGTTCTTCAAGGCAATATCCTCTCGTGTTATTTTTGTGATCGATGCTGCTATTTCCGAAACATCTTCTTCCCATTTATTGGCAGAAACTACCACTTCATTCACAGAAATGGTGGAGGCAGAAAGATAAACCGTTTTTGGTATTTGACTTTTAGTGATTATTAAAGTGCTATAACCGAGGTGTTGTAATGTAATTAATTCGCCTGCTAAATTGGAAAGAGTTACCACTCCATTTTTACCTGATACTGTTTGGTTGCCTAGTTCATCATATACAAGCACATGCTCAATCGGAGTATCTGTTTCCTTATCAATTATAGTGGTGGATTGCCCTTTTGATTCAATAATTATGAAAGAAAGAAAAATAAAGAGGAAAAGAGCTTTTGTCATAGAACCGCAAAATAAAAACATGTGATTAACATAAGACGAACCGTAGATATAATTTATACAGTCAAAGAAAGTTTAAGCCAAAACAATGCCATTTATTGCATAAATTATGAACCGAATAAATCTTTATGTTGTTTGTAAGACCAATTGACTAAATACATTTGCCTAGATTTGAAAAAAATAAAACAATGAGTAAGCCATATTATATAGAAGAAGATCTTAAGAAATTTGGGAATATTACCAAGTATCAAAAAGAAATGGGGGAGAAATTTTTTGGTTGGTATGACGAAGTATTTAAAGAAGGTGCACTAACCCAGCGCGAAAAAGCACTGATTGCCTTGGGAGTAGCTCATGCCGTACAGTGCCCTTATTGCATAGATGCCTACACGAAAAGCTCACTTGAGAAAGGCGCTGATGAAGAGCAAATGATGGAAGCCATTCATGTGGCTGCTGCCATTCGTGGTGGAGCTAGTTTAGTGCACGGGGTGCAAATGATGAATAAGGTGGATGATCTAACGATGTAATTAATGAAGACCTTAAACGCACAAAAACATTTATATTCAAGTACTAATGCGCAAATAGAGGTGCTGGAAGGAGCTGATATTTTTTCGTTTGATGCTCGAATTGAGCCTATTGGCTTTCACCCACTGTTGCCCACTAATGTTGATATTTTGCAGGTAAATATGGGCAAAATGTGTAATCAAACGTGTGCACATTGCCATGTAGATGCTGGCCCAGACCGCAAGGAGATTATGACTAAAGAAACCTTGCAATTATGTTTAGACGCAGTTGAAAAAGGCAATATTAAAGTAGCTGATTTAACGGGTGGGGCACCTGAAATGAACCCTCATTTTAGATGGTTTGTAGAAGAGCTTTCTAACAGAAATGTGAATGTGATGGTTCGGTGTAATCTTACCATTATTGTGGCTAATCCTAAGTATAACGACCTGCCTGATTTTTATGCCAAGCATAAAGTGGAGATAATTTCTTCCTTGCCTCATTTTTCTAAACTACGTACTGATGCCCAACGAGGAGATGGTGTTTTTGAGCAATCGATGAAAGCATTGAGCATGCTGAATAAGGTTGGTTATGGGGTAGAAGGAAGTGGGTTGCACCTGAACTTAGTATATAATCCGAGTGGAGCGTTTTTGCCACCTGCACAATCATCGTTAGAACGAGATTTTAAGGAAAGGCTGGAACGTAAACACCAAGTGACTTTTAATAGCTTATTTGCCATTACCAATATGCCTATTAGTCGATTTTTGGATTATTTGATCCAATCGGATAATTACGATAGTTATATGGAGGAACTTTCTAGCGCATTTAACCCTACAGCAGTAGAAGGAGTAATGTGTAGAAATACCTTATCTGTAGGCTGGGATGGCTATCTATATGACTGTGATTTTAATCAAATGTTGGAAATGAAATGTAACCACGTGGAGCATATTCGTGATTTTAATAAGGAATTACTTAATAGTAGGTCTATTAAAACAGGTAAGCATTGTTATGGATGTACGGCTGGGGCTGGTTCTAGTTGTGGGGGAGAAATTGCTTAGTGTAACCACAAAGTACACTGAGAATGCACAAAGAACACAAAGAAAAAATTTAGAAGCTATTTGCCCTCTGCCGTTAGGATTTATTTTTTATTTATTATGCCCATTATTTACTCTACTTATAAACCTCCATTTTATTTAAGAAACGGCCATGTTTCTACCATACTGCCTAGTATGTTTAGAAAGGTTAATGGTGTGGAATACACCCGTGAGCGCATTGTTACTCCAGATGATGATTTTTTAGATATTGACTGGATAAAGAAAGGCAATAAGCGACTTGTTCTTGTACTGCATGGATTAGAAGGTAACAGTCAAAGGCATTATGTGAAAGGCATTGCCAAACATTTTTCGGCTAATTATTGGGATGTGGCTGCCTGGAATGCACGAAGTTGTTCAGGTGAAATGAACAAACAGCCAAGGCTCTATCATCATGGGGACGTTGCAGATGTTGCAACCACAATTGATTACATTATAGATACGAATGATTACAAAGAAATTGCTCTCGTAGGATTTAGTATGGGAGGGGCAATGGTACTTAATTATATTAGTGAGTCTTCCGTAAAGTTGCCAGCCCTAATTTCAAAAGCAGTTGTGATTTCTCCCCCTGTAGAAGTTGGGGATAGTGCTATACAGTTGGAGAAGGCGAGCATGACCTTTTATCGCAAGCGATTTTTGGACAAGCTTAAAGAAAAGATGAAACTGAAGGCCTTAATGCATCCGACTATTATTAAGGTAGGAGGCATTGATGCGATTACTGCATTTGCAGACTTTGATGTGCGCTACACAGTACCATTACACAATTTTGACACAACAGAAGCCTTTTATAAAAACGCAACATCAAAACACCAATTGGGTAATATTAACATACCAACCTTATTATTAATTTCTAAAGATGATCCGTTTATGCCACCCTCTTGCTATCCTTTAAAAGAAGCAGAGAACCACCCTAATTTATATTTAGAGTTAACGGACAGAGGTGGACATGTTGGGTTTCCAATAAAAAATCACCAACATTCATGGATGGAAATCAGGGCTTTAGAATTTATCGAAAAAATAATTTAAAATTCTGGGCTATAATTTTTGGTATATTCATCTGTCCGTCTATTTTTGCATC
>JAMOMJ010000059.1 GCA_027067135.1 Cyclobacteriaceae bacterium | reverse complement strand
AAATGACAGAGATTCCTCCAACGGAACAACCACCTCCACCTCCACCTAAAATTCAGCAACCCGAAATTATTGAGGTTCCAGATGAAGAAGAAATTGAAGAAGATATTGAAGTAGATCTTGATATTGATATTACAGATGAAACTGTAATTGAAGAAGCAATTTTTGAAGAGCCTGAAGAAGAAGAAGTTGCTGATGAAATTTTCACTATTGTGGAAAAGCAACCTGGTTACCCAGGAGGTATGGGTGCCTTTTATAAGTATGTTCAAAAGAAAATGAAATATCCTTCCCAAGCTCGTAGAATGGGCATTGAAGGTAAAGTGTTTGTTCAGTTTGTTGTTGATAAAGCTGGAAACATAACAGATGTAAAAGTAATTAGAGGTGTTGGCGCTGGTTGCGATGAAGAAGCAGCTAGAGTTATTAAGAGTTCACCAAAATGGAGCCCTGGTAAACAACGTGGTAAAGCAGTAAAAGTAAGAATGGTACTTCCTATTACTTTTAAACTTAGCTAAACAAATAATAATTGCGTATCGCCATTGCGAGGCACGAAGCAATCTTTACAAAAAATAAAACCCTTAGAAATATTTCTAAGGGTTTTATTTTGTTTTATATAACTAATGTTATAGTTTTATAATTAAATCAATAGTTATACTATGGAAAGCAAGAAAAACCCCCAATCAGATATTAGTAGAAAGTCAGGGCTATTTTTTAACCTTGGATTGGTTATTAGCCTTGCATTAGTGCTTTTTGCATTTGAGTACAAATCGTACGATGATGGCTCACTAATGGAATTAGCTGCTGTTAATGACGATTTTGAGGAAATGACAGAGATTCCTCCAACGGAACAACCACCTCCACCTCCACCTAAAATTCAGCAACCCGAAATTATTGAGGTTCCAGATGAAGAAGAAATTGAAGAAGATATTGAAGTAGATCTTGATATTGACATTACAGATGAAACTGTAATTGAAGAAGCAATTTTTGAAGAGCCTGAAGAAGAAGAAGTTGCTGATGAAATTTTTAATATTGTTGAGACACAACCTGAATTTCCTGGAGGAATTGGTGCTTTTTACAAATATTTTCAGAAGAAAATGAAGTATCCTTCTCAAGCTCGGAGAATGGGCGTTGAAGGAAAAGTGTTTGTGCAATTTGTTGTTGATAAATCTGGCAACATTTCAGAAGTAAAAGTGATTAGAGGCGTTGGTGCTGGCTGCGATGAAGAAGCGGCCAGAGTAATTAAAAACTCTCCTAAATGGAGCCCTGGCAAACAACGTGGTAAAGCGGTAAAAGTAAGGATGATACTTCCTATTACTTTTAAACTTAGCTAATCAATTATATCAAAACTATATTTTTTGCCCAGATTAACTAAATATATAGTTATTAAACTAAAACATTATGGAAAATAAGAAAAACCCCAAACTCGATTTAAGAAAGAAATCAGGCCTGTTTCTAAACATTGGCTTTGCAATTAGCTTAAGCTTTGTACTCCTCGCTTTTGAGTACAAATCGTATGACACTCCAGGCCGATTTGTTATTAATAATTGCAACTTCGATCCTGAGGAATCATTTGATATTCCCTTAACCGATCAATTAATACCTCCACCACCGCCAAAAGAAATAATATTGATAGAGATACCCAATGACGAATTATTGATTGAAGAAATTGAGAACCCAATAGACAACACCTTTGAAGAATTGGAGGCAATCAATGAATTACCAGAAATAGCAGACCTGCCTTACGAAGATGTTAAGGATACCTTTTTAATTGTGGAAAAAATGCCAACCTACCCCGGTGGAATGAAAGCCTTTTATACCCTTTTTAGTAAAAAACTCAGGTATCCATCTCAAGCACGGAGAATGAACGTAGAAGGACGAGTAATCCTTTCATTTATAATCGGCAAGGATGGTGCTATTAGTAATATAAAACTACTTAGAGGCATTGGAGCTGGCTGCGATGAAGAAGCCATTCGAATACTTAAAAAAACCGCTAAATGGAACCCTGGAAAACAAAGAGGGAAAGCTGTTAAAGTTCAAATGACTATACCAATTAACTTTAAACTAAACTAAAAAAACTATGAAAAATTTATTTGCAACTGCAAGTACACTCCTTTTAGCTCTAACGCTATCGTGTACCAATCAAGACGAGCTAGCCTTAAAAGGCTTAAGCAACGAAGCCATTTTTACCAAAGTAGATGAACAACCCGCCTTTGAAGGAGGGATGCCAGCCTTTTATGAATACATAAATAACAATTTGCAATTTCCTAAAGATTCCAAATTAGCCGAAGTTAAAGGAAGGGTATATGTACAGTTTATTATTACCAAAGATGGCAGTATCGAAGAACCAATTATAATTAAAGGATTGGAAGAAACCTTTGATAAAGCCGCTCTTGAATTAGTTAAAAATTCTCCTAAATGGATTCCAGGATCCCAAAAAGGTGTGCCAGTGAACGTAAAAATGGTGTTGCCAATTTCTTTTGGAACGTCTCCAGCTCCAAATCCGGTTACGCTAGAAATTGAATACTTAGAAGGAAACTCCCTAGAAAAGGTAGATAAGATGCCAGAATACAAAGGGGGAATTCCTACATTTTACACCTATGTTTTAGCCAATCTAAAATACCCACAACAAGCTAGAAGGGAAGGTGTTGAAGGAAAGGTAATGGTTCAATTTGTTGTTTCAAAAAATGGAACGGTTAAGGATGCCATTATTCTGAAGGGTATTGGTGCTAGCTGTGATAATGCCGCCCTTGATATTATAAATAACTCCAAAGGATGGACGGCCGGAGAATATCAAAACAAACCTGTTGATGTGCAAATGGTGTTGCCTATTACGTTTAAACTAGATTAATAAGGTACTCCAACTACACCGTCATTCTGAAGGCTCTGCCTTCAGAATCTCTCTTTAGTAAGTGGTTTAGAGAAAAGAAGTTTTAAAAATAAAGATTCTTCGCACGAAGTGCTCAGAATGACCTGCATATTAACCAACAAAGTCGCCACTGAGTTTGCGGCAGTCCTTTTTCTTTTTATTAACTCGTAACTTCCACCAAGGCCAAGCGGTAAAGAACAAGGCTGTTTTAGTACCAGCATTATGAAAAAAACGTGCGGGTCCATTTAAGCTTCCAGAGGTGTTTTTATTTTGCACTTCATATTTAAAGCCCAAGCTTCTGGTAAACTCCTCAAAGCACTTATTACCATAAAGAATTCTTTTGGTATCATTTTTTATAATGGTTTTGTATCGTTTTTTATCCGGGCGTTCTTTCTTTTTATCAACCTTTGCATTTGCATCAATAGAGTTAGTTTTAGGCATAGTTTCCTGTGCAAATACACTACTCGATAAAAGTAAACTAATGAAAATAATATAAAGTAATCGCAGGCTCATGTTGGAGATTTTAGGAAAAATAACACATTCTCTCATTATCAACGTGTTTTCCAGCATATTATGTACAAAAAAACCATTAAGCTCTCACTTAATGGTTCTTTACTGCTACCTGTTATCCATTTTAAATATAGAATAACAATTTATTTGAGTTTAACTTTTGCCTTCGCTTGAGCTAATGTAAGCCCACCAGTAGAAAATTGACTAAGCACTGATTGATCTACCATAAACTCTACCGTAGATGGGAATGTACAGGTTTCGCACTTGGTCATCTTAACTTTAATTATAAGCTTATCAGAATACTTTAAGCTTTTAATGGTACTTCCATATCGAATTATATTTTCCTTAAAGTCCTCTACAAATTGAGGATACATCTCCTCAACAGCTTTATTCCTCTCTTCTTCGCTCATTCCAGTTTTATTTATGGTTGGCATTTTAAACAGTCCTCCATCATCATAAGAAGAGTAAACCTTAACAGAGTACACTACGCCAAGTCCGGTTAATACCTCATACCTTGGTATAGATGACATAAAATAGGTATCTGTGTACTTAGAATTATATGTGGTTTTGAGCATACTCGCAAACAGGTCAAGGTCTGCCTTACGTTCCATTTCTGCATTTTCAATATACTTTATTTTAGCAATAAGCTTTTCACGGCTTAATTTCCCAGTGCTAAACGCTTTA
>JAMOMJ010000058.1 GCA_027067135.1 Cyclobacteriaceae bacterium | reverse complement strand
CACCTTGAGTTAATTGTTCCCGAAGATGAAATTATAGCCCGGTACAAAGGCAAATTTCCAGAAACGCCTTACATAGCACCGCAAGGTGGAGATTATGGCCATGGTTGGAAAGTAGAAACCTACTGCTCGCAACCATACCCACATGCCACGTATGCAGCTATGGTATCAAGGCTCGACCGTGATGTGGGCGAGGTACTGGCAAAGCTGGATGAGCTGGGCATTGCAGATAATACCTTGGTGATATTTACCAGCGACAACGGGCCTGATTATAAAGGAGGTGCCGACCCCGATTTTTTTAATAGTGCCAGTGGGTTAAGGGGTTATAAAAGAGACCTCTACCAGGGAGGAGTTCGTGTACCAATGATTGCCAGGTGGCAAGGAAAAATACCTGTTGCAAAAACCAGCCATGTTGCAGCCTTTTGGGATGTGGTACCAACCATAGCAGAGTTAATAGGTGTAGATTCTTTGCCTGCTGTAGATGGAATTTCTTTTTTACCAACCTTGCTGGGGCAAGGCAATCAGGAGCAACATAAATACCTTTATTGGGAGTTTGTTTCCGATGGCTTGGAACGACAGGCTGTACTAAAAGGCGAATGGAAACTGGTAAAAGTAAAACCGAGTGAGGGGGTAATTACAGAGTTATTCAATATTAAAACCGACCCAAGCGAAACTAAAGACCTGTCTAAAGAAGAGTCAGATGTGTTTAATGAACTCATGCTTATTATGAAGGAAGCTCATACACCAAGTACTGAATTTCCTTTATTAATGGCAGGCGATTGATGTGAGTTAGAGGAATAGAGTTAACCATAATATGGCATTGCTAATAAAGTATAGTTTTCGTGTTTTTGCAGAAAAATACCATGAATTGTCCTAAGTGTTCAAGCAGTGCTGGCATTAAATCCAGCAAGATAAAAGGTAAACAAAGGTATAAGTGCAAAAAATGCAACTACCACTATACAGTACAACAAAAATCTACGGAAAAACCAAAAGAATTGAAAAGATACGCCCTGTAATTATATCTTGAAGGATTGGGTTTTCGATCAATCGGCAGAATACTCAACGTGAGCAATGTATCTGTGTTAAACTGGATAAGAGGTTTTGGTAAAGAAGTGCAGTCCTTATCCAATAACGGAACCGAAGTGGATTTCGTAGAGCTCGATGAGATGCACAGCTACATTGGAAACAAAAAAACTATTGTTGCCAGCCTGCCGTACCATTCGGGCAGGCAGGGACTTGGATTGCTGTTGATCGATATGGGAAAAAGTTCATCAACTTCGTTATTGGCGACAGAAGCACTAAGACAGCAAAAAAGCTTTGGGGCTCATAGGCAACAACCAGATGAATACTATAGCAAGCGATTACTGGAAGTCATACGAACACATTGTTCCTAAAGACAAACACATTCAATCAAAAGCAGAAACTTTACTGTGGAAGGCTATAATAGCTTGTTTAGGCACTTTTTAGCAAGAATGAGAAGAAAATCAAAGTGCTATTCAAAAAGTATTGAGATGCTTACTTTATCAGTTTTACTTTTGATACATCATCGAAATAACACATTAGATATATTTAGTTAGCAATGCCCTGTTTTTTAACGAAAAGTAAAGACAAAATAGCAAGTCAAAACAGAGTAGTTATTTATTTACATTTTTAAAATTAAGTTTAACCTTATCAAATGAAAGAATATAGTCTTTGCCAAAGGCAGTAACCGGTGTTTGATAACCAGGTTTACATTTTCCTTTAAGTACTCTAATGGTTGATTCAAGAGCAGTAAGTGCGGTTAAATGATAAGACTCTGGTGTAGTTAATTCTGCCTCAATTGTTTGGCCTGTTGTTGAATCAATAACTTTACCCCATAAATGAGTAATGCAGGTAGCTCTTTTGATAGCTGAAGGGCCGTCAATTTTACTTCTTATTATTTTTTGAAAACACCATTGGGCAAGCTTGGTATTTGCCAGTGTTTTAAATTTTCTGTATGTGCGTAATGATTTAAGTGTTTTTTCAGAAACACCTGTATAAACTTTTATATTTTCAATTTTGGTTGAATGGTAAGCGGTAAAAACATCACCCCAAGCAATAGTAACACAAAGTCTGTCCTTTTCACCAAAATGAATTAGCTTATCTTCGCTTGCTAATGGTATCATTTTTAACTTTCCATTTTCACGAATGGTTCCTCCATTATGAAACCTACGTGCCATAGAGAGAGCAGTTCCTCTTGAAACACCAGAAGTACCCATAAAGGCAAGTTCTAAATGAGTAGCAGTAGGTAATTTGGTATGCAACTGAGACGATAGGCAATCGGTAGGAACTACATCAAAACCAACGCCAGGCATAAGAATTACTTTGTTATTTAGTGCATCTTGATTTAGTCCTTGGATGTATTCAAATACCTCTATTTCACCTGTAATATCTAAGTAATGCACGTTATGTTCAATACATTTTGGAACTATGTCTTTTACTGTTAAGGTAAAAGGGCCAGCACAATTAAGTACCAAAGAAACTTTAGGTAAAACATTATTCCATTTTTCAGAGTCATTCGCATCTAGGATTACAAAATCTAATTCGTATTGCTTCGCAAGTTCTTCTGTTTTTTCGGCATCTCTACCTCCTAAAATAGGGGTGAGGCCTTGTTTTACAGCGTGCTCGGTAATCAAACGGCCAGTATAGCCGTAAGCTCCGTAAATAAAAAAATTATCCAATGATTTATTCAATGATAATGGTAAGCTTGTTCATCTTACCCTCTTTAAGTACATCTGCAACCACACCTGCCCCAACATTAGTTTTATCTTCTTTTTGAGCATGAATGTAATACTCAATTGGCTTTAAATCTTTAAATGTAGCTCTGCCTTTTTCATCTGTTAATTGCATAGGAACGGCAGGATTTTTATTGTTTCGGTAGTCGTCTTTGTTTGTATAAAGTGTAACAGAAACACTGTCTTCAACATTGCCAAGTTCGTTTAAAATGGTAATGCGCAGGTTTGTTTTTAAAACAGGTTTAAAACTAAATGATAAAAATACTACTAATACTAGTGATCCAAGAATACCCTTCATATCTCTAATTTATTTTATGCAAACTTAACCTCTTCTTTATAATATACAATAACGTATAACAGGAAGTAGTACCAAATTTATTTTTGTGATTAGCTTTGTTCGAATACAAAAGTACAAGATGCGCATTTTTTATAATTTTATTTTTAAGTCACTCGGGTGGAAATTTAAGGGTTCATTTGATGAGCTGCCTCCTAAGTTTATCATTATTGTGGCCCCTCATACAAGTAATTGGGACTTTCCATTAGGTATAATGGTGCGTAGCATTGCTAAAATTCATGCTACTAGGTTTTTAGGAAAAAGTCAATTATTTAAATTTCCTTATGGTTTCATATTTCGAGCACTTGGAGGTTATCCTGTTGAAAGAACGAAAGATAATAATTTGGTTGATGCTGTTGTTGATATTTTTAGTTCGAAAGATCAATTTTCAATAGCTCTTGCTCCTGAAGGTACACGTTCTAAGGTAAGCCGAATAAAAACCGGATTTTACCATATTGCTAAAAAAGCAAATGTGCCAATTGTACTTGTAGGGTTTGATTTTAAAGAACGTACAATTGTAATAGAAGAGCCTTTTTATCCTACAGAGATTATTGCAGATGATTTTAGATATATTATACAGTTTTTTGCTTCTATAACTGGAAAACACCCCGAACAGGGAGTAGATATGGGCATGTATGATAGCCTCATTACACAGTTAGAAATTGAAAAATAATGAGGTTAAATGAGAATAATTGGTTTTCTTTGAACTAATCAAAAATCAAATCATTTACATATTATGAAAAAAATCTATACAATATTAGTTGCATTGATATTAGTTGGCACAATGTCTTCGCAAGCTCAAATAAAGTTTGGCGTAAAGGGTGGTTTAAATTTGGCTAAAATTAATTCAACCGACCCAAATGCAATAAGAGACAACCAAACTGGTTGGCATGGAGGGTTAATGGCTGAAATTAAATTACCTATTTTAGGAATTGAAGTTGATGCTCTTTATTCTCAAACCGGGAGTAAGGTTG
>JAMOMJ010000057.1 GCA_027067135.1 Cyclobacteriaceae bacterium | reverse complement strand
TTATTCGACAATCTCAAAAATAGGCCGAATATATGTCCGAAACCATTATCTAATTCATGAATAAAGACTTGACCTGACGGGGGCGTTCATATATGTCCTTATTTTCCACTTATTTTGCCCTTACTTTGCCTCATTCAAACGTACCTTTAAAAAGCAAGTCCTTTTGATAGTAGGATGGAGCACTAGCTATTATATCTACCTCTAAATAATTGTTCCAGTCACTGCCGGTGCTACCATGACCATTGATTCGCACAAGCCTAGCTAGTGTAGCTGTAAAATCGAAAGACTCAAGCCCTATAATGCTACCACCAGATTGTCCGTCAAACACTTGCTTCCAATTTGTGCCATCTACTGAAAGTTCTATATCAAAAGCATACGAGCGAGCGCTACCTAACCAGAATGCTATATCAATCTGAGAGACAATAAAAATACCGCCTAAATCGTAATGAATCCACTGTTCTCCTTCTGCTGACCACCTGCTGGCCAAATCATTGTCTATGGTGTTTTGTGGAATATGGAGCGGAGCATGAAAACTACTGGCAGTTACAGAAATAACTGCAATATTGGTGCTTGTCAGACCAGGGTGTTGTTCTGCTACATTTTCTTTTATAGTTGCATTCCAGTTATTCTTTGATGACCAACCATCAATAACACCACAATTCCGAGCATTCCACCCAGCATTTTTCAAGCCATCTTTGTTTGTATAGTTGACACTATTGTTTCTTACAGTAATATTTGCACAAGCACTATCGTATTGATCCCACACATAAAGACCGACATTAGTAAAAGGAAACTGCTGGCTGTAGATACTGTTGCCTAATAATTGCATGTGATGACCTCCTACAACCGCCACTCCATACTGCCCTGGATTAACCAATATATTGTCTTGTGCTATCTGGTAAGACGACTCTCCACCATCTCCTAGTATAATACCCCCGCCAGAGTTGCTAGGGCCTCCGCCAATGATCAAATTGTTACGAATCATGATTGGGTCTGCGGGGGTGCCGTTAGATTTGTACAAGTTAATGGCATCTTCTGGATCACTATAACCGAGTTCATTAATGCTCACATTATTGCTAATATAGCTACCGCCACCGTTGGTAAAGGCTAGTTGTACCATCTGCCCCCGTGGGAACGGGCCTTGCATATTTCTAAATTCATTATGGCTGACTTTTATTTTACTGGCAATGGATGCGTAGACACCAGTTCTTACATCTTCAAACTTGTTGTTTTTAATTTCGACCAACTCAGCTGAAAATAAATATACACCTTCACCTACTGCATCATGTATATGGTTGTTTTGGACAGTAATGTTGTTGCTACTCCTAATATCAATAGCATTTTCCTCGCAAGGACCTATCTTGTTATTCTTTATAATGATATTACTAGAGCCACTAGCAATTGTTACACATGGACCACTTGGATTGCTGATCTGTAATCCACTAATAACCACATTATTCTCGCCATTGATAACAATTGGCCCCGAAGCAGTAAGGTTGTTGGAAAAAGCACTAATTGGTAAGAAAATTAGTGAAATAAAACTAATAATTTGAACTCTCATTTTATGAGTGTATTCCTCAGGTTTTGTAACGACTTGAGCATTGTATCATATTTATAGGAGTCTTTGCATAACTCTGGGGCGGTGGAAAAAAGAATAAAAAATAGCATAAGAGGAGCAAGAGTCGGGTTGTTTGACTAACATTACTTTATAAACCAACGGGGTGTGCGGCTGAGCTAGGTCGTTCATTCAAGTGAGTGTAAATCTCATCTCGGCAAGGTTGGTCCGTTCATCTCATCAGGCACAAGCTAAGAATTCAAATCCAAAAAACATTTGATTTTAGAGATAGATATTTGCTGAAATGGCACTTTAGTTTAAATTTTTTAAACTGTTTGCAGCTCGATTGGTGAAAAATGATAATTTTAGCTTATTTGAAATGTGAGTATAGGCCTCACAATATTTGTGAATGTGGAAAATTTGTTAGTTTTGAGCTATTCTAATGCTGGAATTAAGCTAATATCTGCCTTGATTCTCTGCTTAATATTCTCAACAAAATTCTTTAATTGTTGCACCGTACCTACGGCTTTTTTGCGTTGAAACTTGAATTGATCAAGCTCATCTAACCATGTGGTTTCATCTAAACCTAAACGATTTAAAATAGGTGGCAAGTCATCGGATATAAAACCACTTTTATTGGCTAAAATAGCTCGTCCTGTAGAATCAACTAAGTCTAAATAATCAGTTAAATTGTAGGGAATATCATCTTCGTCAAAGCCTAGATTTAGTAAATTGGAAGTCTTTGATTTAATTCTTTCTTGGATAGAGGTGTAATCAGAATCCTCTGGGCTACGTGCCATAGCTGCTCGTATTGGGTTTAAATCAACATATGCCATGCACGCAAGCAAAGCTCTCTCGTCCAACAATGCTTGACTTTTAAACCGACCTTCCCAAAAACTTCCTGTGACTTTATCTTCTAAATTGGCTTGCCTTGCTATGTTCTCATTTAACATTTTCATAAACCATGAAATGCTCATCAATCTTTTCCGGTATTTATCTGCGAGCAAATACACCAATGCTAGAACTGGTTTAGATTGTGCTTCATTTTTCATAAAGTCCTGACAGATTTCAGGCAATTGACATAATTGTGACCAATAGGCAAAAACTTGTTTCTCATCCCAATCATCTGTTGAATTTATCTTCAAGACAAGATGGTAATGATTGTTCATTATTGCATAGGCACAAACATCCAAATTAAAGACTGAGGATAAGAACTTTATTCTATCCACCATCCATTGCCTACGGTGTTCAAAACATTGTCCTGAATATTTATCTTTGCCACATAAAAAAGCTCTCCGCACACAACGGCTCATCACGTGGTAGTAAGGCGTATCCTCGGGTGCAATAAGGTATTTTCGTGCTAAAGTCATAGTTTTCTCCATCAAAATGACTATTTTACGCAATCAGCCTCGGAAAACATGTGGGTAATTTCCTATTTTGCTGTAGGATATTTACTTTCGGTGTGCCTGTTCTTGGTTTCTTGGATTGGTTCACAAGGACCTCCTCCAGAATGCAAGTGCAGGCGAAATAAAAGAACAAAATGCGGCTACCCAACTGTCCCTTATTAATAGAATTATTATATGAAAAAGTATAAAATAAATAAAACAAGCAGTAAATGGTTTGAAGATACTTCATTTATTGGATATTCATCATATTTTATAGACGATTTATCATTTATCATTATTGATATTGATTATTGTATTGAAACTAAATATGAATCAGATGACTTTATTTCATATATTACACCTGTCAAAATTGTATTGAAAGAATACTCTCATCTTGATTTTTCTATAAAAACCTTATGTGGTAAGAATAGTATTCAACAAGACCCTTTAATTATTGAAAGGTTAAAATTTTCAAAATACCAAAAAGGAATCTTTATATATGATTTTCTACTAATGGGTGAAGGAAGGTTTACACTATATGCGATGGAGGGATTCATTTATATACCTGATGATATGATTCCTGTTAATGGTCAAGAGTTATATGTTCCTTCAAAAACTAGAGGGAATTTTAATAAAATACATTTTAAAGATGGGTTTTTTTTATAAAGAACCCTAATCCAGATATAACAAAAAAACATAGCTAAAGGAGCTAAAGGGGTCAGTACCCTTAAAATAAAACAATAAAAAAAATAGTAAATAAATAAAAATGAAGTAAACAAAGTAACCAAGAAAAGAAATGTATAGCAATAGAGCAAACAAAAAGGTAAACGATAAAGTTAAAGAAGAAACAAGAAACATACCTTCAATGCCTTCATGCTCTTCATGGTAGAAAAAAAGATTAAAAGATTAATTAACCATGAAGCAATTGAGTTTGGGTTTAAGGGGTCAGTACCCTTTTTAGAGTTTCTGTGTTATAATACGCTTTTTATAACTAAACAGGCAAAGTCACTTTACTAAGCAAAACTAAAAATTAAAGTGGGTTATAATGCTGGTGGTAGACCGAGGAAGTTATGAAATATGTTAAAAAGGGTACTGACCCCTTAAGCTTTAGTGAATGATATTTCTT
>JAMOMJ010000056.1 GCA_027067135.1 Cyclobacteriaceae bacterium | reverse complement strand
GGTATTGTTATTATTGATTACAACAGTATTTCCTCCTCGGTGTCCTCCGTGATAGTGATTGCGATGATGACGATTCCTTCCGAAATAAATATTGATAGAAATCACTGGGTAAGGATGATAATAAGGGGGATAGTATCCGTAATAATACGGAGGATAATAGGGTACGTAAACAGGCGAGTAAACATAGTGCACAATTGGTTCCGATTCTACAACTACAACCGTAGCTGGTTCGCTTTCAATCACAACTGTGTCGGCACCTGAATATGCAGGATTAGCCGTAACAGCAGATGCTTCAAGTTTTGGTTCTATAACATAATCTTTCCCATATAGTTCTTCATCGCCTACCATTTGGATAGTTACTTTATCATCGTTATCCTTCGATACTAAAATTACTGCGACATCTTGAGTTTCTTTTTCAAGTACATCTACTTGCAAAACGAATGCAAAATCATCATTTTCTTTTTGCGTCACAACTTTAATAAAATCAACATTACCATCCACGTTTAAATCTAGGTTATTGATTCCTGTTTTTTCATTATTTAAAGATGCCTCAAACTCTTCAATTGTTTTTGACTTTTGAAATAAGTCAAGTGTAGCATAGAGATCTAAATTATCTCCAGGCAATTCTAGTAATTCAGAGTCAGTTTCTGTTTTCTCTTGTGCATTCAAGCTAGTCATAGCGACTATGAATGCAAGTATTAAAAGTCCAATTTTTGTTTTCATTTATTTTAATTATTATTTCAATTTTCAAATGTACCGCTTTTTTATATGCTGTAACAAAGTAGTTTTTTTGCCATTTTGTATTTTTACTCATGCGTCCTTGCTTCTCTGCGGTAGAGTGTTTTTTTACTCATGCGCCTCTGTGGTGAAACTTAAAATCTATCTTTGCACTTATATGTCAGAAAACCAATTATATAAACCGGATGAGCTTTACGAGCACCATCGAATTATTGCCGACCCCAACCAAAGCCTTTTGCGTGTAGATAAGTTTTTAATGGATAAACTACCTAATGCTACACGAAACAAGATACAAGCAGGGATTAAGGAAGCCCACGTTTTGGTAAATGGAAACTCTGTAAAGCAAAATCATAAGATACATCCTGGTGATGTTATAACTGTAGAATTGCCCGAGCCACCCAGAGATACCGAGGTAATACCCGAAGACATTCCCTTAAATATTGTGTTTGAAGATGAACATTTATTGGTGGTAAACAAGCCTGCCGGAATGGTGGTGCATCCTGCGTATAATAACTGGACGGGCACTTTGGTTAATGCCTTGGTTTGGCATTTTAATCATCTGCCTGAAATGAAAGGCAACGAAGGTCGACCGGGATTGGTACACCGCATTGATAAAGACACCTCTGGTTTATTGGTAATTGCCAAAACTGAAAAGGCCATGAGTGGGCTGGCAAAACAGTTTTTTGATCATAGTATTGAGCGAACCTATTATGCCGTGGTTTGGGGAGAGCCCAACGAGGAAGAAGGAACAATAGATGTAAACCTGGGTCGTAGTTTAAAGGACAGGCGAATTACGGCTCCTTTTCCCGAAGGAGATTTTGGAAGAAATGCTATCACTCATTATAAAGTACTCCAAAATTTGCGTTATGTTTCCTTAGTACAGTGCAATTTAGAGACTGGCCGAACCCATCAAATTAGGGCACACTTGAAGTACCTTGGCCATCCTTTGTTTAACGATGCAACCTATGGTGGAGATCGAATTGTAAAAGGCACGCAGTTTACTAAGTATAAAGCCTTTATTCAAAACTGCTTTAAAGTAATGCCACGGCAGGCACTACACGCCAAATCATTGGGGTTTATACATCCGGTAACTAAAGAACAAATGCAATTTGACTCTGATTTGCCGGAAGATTTTGTGGCTCTGCTTGATAAGTGGGAGAATTATGTACAACATCATTAATAGGTGTAATGCCATTTCCATGTCCCACTAACTCAGGAGGAATCGCTCAATCTAGGTTAAATTCATAAATACGGCTTGTTCTAATTAAAACAAATCTTAGATTTGAAATTGATGTGGACTCAAATTAAATATTTAACCGTTCTTGCTGTAGCAATTGGATGTGTTGGTAATCCAATACACGCCCAAACTTCGGTGCAAAAATATGAGCAGGTTAGTTTATCAGACCACTCTTCTAGTTTTGAAGCCGAAATACACCAATCAATATTAGCTCTAAGAAAAGCCGAGGCTTGTTTAGAAGACTCAACTACAGCCAATCAATTAGAAGAAATAGGCTATTTGGCTATTGCACAATCAGGATTTACTACCTCAAAAGAAGATATACATCAGCGTACTGGTTATTGGATGTTACCTTATCCGGTGGCTATAAAGTATGGCTTGCGAATCAATTCTATTATTGATGAACGTAAAAACCTCGCAAAATCAACCAAGGCAGCTTATCAATATTGGCAAGAGTTAAATCGAATTTATGAGAACGAAGGCAAGGCTGATCTGGTTTTTATTGAAAGTGCCATTGCTGTGGCTAAGTACGAAATAGATTCTATTAATAATTGGGAGAGTTTTGAAAGTATTAATTCTAGCAACCAAAAACTCATCCAAATAAAAAAGATATATCAAGAATCCTCCATAAAACCAATTGGCCCTGAAGCTCCAACCGTGTGGCTAACGTCTTCCAAACCTGTTTCATTTAAAGCGATTCATCACTTCACCCAAATTTCAACAGCAGAACTTAGCAGTTTAAATCCTCAATGGATAAATAATGAATACAACCCTGAGTTTGGTAATTTAAGACTGCCTCTTAAATACAAAAAAAATTTTACAACGCAGGTGGCTGAAATGGAGCAAAAAACAAGAGATGAGGAAGTGATGATGGTAGCTGCCAACGAAAAAAGGATAAAACAATTGAAAGGAAACATTCCTGATTTAAAAACACATAAACCCATTCGGTACAAAGTAAAGGCAGGTGATAACTTGGGGAGGATTGCCCAACGGCATCATGTGAAAATATCAAGCATCAGGGCTTGGAACGAGCTTAAAAGTGACCGTATTTATGCAGGGCAGAAACTCACAATTTATGTGCCTGCAAATCAAAAGATTACAATTGCGAAAAAGACACCCAAAAAGCAGAAAAAACCGAAACTTAAAGCGGGCGAATTTGAAGAATATACGGTGCAAACAGGGGACACACTTTGGGCAATTTCTCAATTATTTGAAAACGTAAATGCCGATATGATAATGGAAGACAATGGCATTGACGAGCACATTGCTCCCGGACAGGTGCTTAAAATAAGGAAGCCGGAATGAGTGAGCGGAGCCCTTTACAATCTCTTCTTTTCTTACTTCTGGTAGGCCTGCTTGCTATGATTACGATGTGGGCGTTTCCCAAAAACGGGATTAAACTTTCCGATTCCATTACACTGGAATATGAATCGTTAGATGCGTTTTTTGGCACTTCTGATGCTATACAAGTGGTTTCTGTGGAAGATTCTTTGTTTAGCATTGCAGGAATTGATACGGTTGCCTTGCGTGATAGCCTGGATCGAGTTGCCAAAATTAGATGGGAACTGGTTTCAGGCATTCAACATCCGGATTCTTCTGTAAACAGCCTTCAAAAGTTCTATGAATCATTGATAAAACTGAAAGCCAAAGGAGGCAAAGTGCGCATATTGCATTATGGCGATTCGCAAATTGAAGGCGACCGAATGACACGCTACATCCGTAATGAACTGCAAAAAGAATACGGAGGAACCGGCCCGGGGTTTGAACCGGCTTTTCAGGTGCTTCGCACCAGTGCCATCCGGCAAAACCAATCTGATAATTGGCTGCGATATACGGCCAATGGCAAAAAAGACAGCACCATTCAGCATCGAAACTATGGGCTATTGGCAAGTTTTTCCCGGTATTTTCCTCCGGTAGATTCCATTGAAAATACAGACACGCTTTCTGCCTGGTTAGAAATTAAACCTGCCGGTTATGGGTTTTACAGAGTAAGGAAATTTTCGCAAATGAGTATGTTGTTGGGCGGCAACACAAAATCTGTAGCTATTAAAATTTCGGTAGATAGCACGGTAGTTTATCAAGACAGCCTCAAAGCCAACACTTATAATCGAAAAATTAAAGTTAAATTTTCACCAACTCCCGAAACCATCAAAATTGAGTTCAAAGGATTAGACAGCCCTAATGTATATGCCTTGTCTTTCGAAAGTGCCAGTGGAATTATTATGGATAATATCCCATTACGAGGAGCTTCAGGTACGTTATTTAGACGAATAAGCAGCGCACAACTAGAAAAACAATATGGGGCTGAGCCTATTCGCCTGATAATATTGCAGTTTGGGGGCAACTCGGTTCCGTACATTGATACTAAGGAAAGAGCTAAAAAATTTGGCAATTATTTTAAGTCCAATATTAGGTATTTGCAAGCTGTTTTACCCAAAGCTTCTTTTTTGGTGATTGGCCCAACAGATATGGCCACTAAAATTAAAGGTGAGTTTGTAACCTACCCTATGTTAGAAACCATTCGCGATGAAGTGCAAAAAGCAGCCTTTGCACAAGGAGTTGCCTACTTTGATATGTACGAAGTAATGGGTGGTAAAAACTCTATGAAAGACTGGGTAACAGCAGACCCTTCGTTAGCCGCACCAGATTATGTGCATTTTACAACCAAGGGAGCCAATAAAATGAGTAAGTTGTTTTACAATGCCTTGCTAAAAGACTTTGATAAATACAGAGGTATTCCAACAGATACTTTGCAAACCGATTCAATCGCCAATGAAAATTAGTACTGTTATTTTAATAATCGTTGGCTGGTTTGTTGGTCATACTAGTTTGGCACAGGAGGAAAGCCCCAACCCTAAGGACTATCCTTTTTTAGCACTTGAGAAAAATAAGCTTAATTTTTATGGAGATACCACTCAGTTTAATGCCGTATTTCAAAAATTAGATAGCTTAGTCTTTTTAGGAAAAGGAAATTTATCCATTCTTCATATTGGCGGCTCCCATGTACAAGGAGGCACTTTGCAACGAACCATGCGTTCAAAATTTGATAATATGATGCCCGGTATGGCAGGAGAAAGGGGCTTTTTCTTTCCTTACAGGTTGGCTCATTCCAATATGCCATCTGATTACCACGTAGAATATTCAGGAGAATGGACAGGTTGTAGAAATGCAAAGAAAGCAAGTGGTTGCATGTGGGGGATGTCGGGCTATAATGCCAAAACGACTGATAGCACAGCTCATATAAAATTGTATATGAGTGATTTGCAAGAGCAAAACTATCGTTTCAATCGCATAAGGATATTTTATCAAATGGATAAAGATTCTTATAACATTCAATTGGATTCTATCTATGGAGAAGTTACTTCATCAATTGACTCTATTGGTCAGTTTATAGAATACAGGTTTACCAAACCCTATGATACGCTCGCTTTTTCATTGCTAAAAACTGATTCGCTCCAAACACATTTTACCTTAAAGGGGATTCAATATTTAACGGGTGAGGCTGGCATTACGTACCATAGCATTGGGGTAAACGGAGCAAGTGTACCAGCTTATTTAAGGTCGGTTGATTTTGCTAGAGAAATCAAATACCTGGCACCCGACCTTGTCATTTTTGGTATAGGCATTAACGATGCCAACGGGCCTGCGAGCAGGTTTAGCCAAACTAGTTTTGAGAACCATTATCGTGATTTAATCAACTGGTTTAAGGCAGCCAACCCAAGCGTTAACTTTATATTTTTAACCAATAACGACAGCTATTATCGCAGGCGATACCCGAACCAGAATGTATTTAAAGTAGTTAAAGCCATGCAAAATTTAGCGAAAGAAAATAATGCGGCTGTGTGGAATTTGTTTGAAATTATGGGCGGTATTGGTAGTGTAAAGCTCTGGGAAAAGACAGGTTTGGCCAAGGCAGATAAGGTTCATTTTACTTCTACTGGTTATCAATTACAATCTGATTTGTTTTTTGAAGCTTTTCAACATGCCTATGGAAACTATATCAGGAAAACCTCTAACCAAGCAACAAATTGATAGAGCAGTTGCAACATATATTGCTTTATGATTCTCAAAAGCCATTGATTTTTACAGGGCTTTATTTTTGGGCATTTTTCGCTGTTGTATTGGTTGGCTATTCTATTATTTACAAGGATAAAGCGGTTAGAAATGCCTATTTATTTGCGGTAAGCTTATTTTTCTACTATAAAACCAGTGGTTTTTTTGTTTCCATTCTGCTCGTTTCCACCCTTACCGATTTTATTATTGGCAAGCGAATTTATGCAAGTAAGGTTTCTCTAAATAAAAAGCTATGGCTTTCGCTAAGCATATTTATTAACCTTTTTATACTTGTTTATTTTAAATACGCTTATTTTTTTACCGATGCCTTTAATAATTTATTAGGCACTGATTATACCCCCATCAATCATTTTGCCTATTGGAGCAACTCTTTTTTTGGCACTCATTTTCGGTTCGATAAAATACTTCTGCCCATTGGAGTTTCTTTCTTTACGTTTCAAACCATCAGCTATTCGGTAGATGTGTATCGTGGTTTGGTTAAACCCGTAAGAAATATCCTCGATTTTGGCTTCTTTGTCTCTTTCTTCCCACAATTGGTTGCAGGGCCCATTGTGCGCGCAGCCGATTTTGTGCCTCAATTGTACAAATCGTATTCACTTACCAAAGTTCAATTTGGTACAGCTCTTTTTATGATTTTAAACGGGCTTATTAAAAAGCTCTTTTTAGCTGATTATATAGCTGTTAATTTTATAGATCGCGTATTTGCCAATCCATTAACATATACAGGGTTTGAAAACTTAATGGCATTATATGGCTATTCATTGCAGGTATATGCCGATTTTTCGGGCTATACCGATATTGCGATTGGTTTGGCTCTGCTAATGGGCTTTACATTGCCCAAAAACTTTAATTCCCCCTACAAGGCGGCCAGCACAGGCGAGTTTTGGAAGCGATGGCATATTTCCCTTTCGAGTTGGTTAAAAGATTACCTCTACATACCCATGGGTGGCAATAGATCTGGTTCGGTATTTAGTTACATCAGCCTGTTCGTAATTGTGTTTTTTATCTCGGTGTTGTCTGCCAATATTTGGGTGCCTGTAGCTATTGGGGCTGGAATGGTTACCGTTTATTTTGTGGGCAAAGTCCTACCAACT
>JAMOMJ010000055.1 GCA_027067135.1 Cyclobacteriaceae bacterium | reverse complement strand
ACTTTTAGAGAATGGGTGAGTACCAATATCAACTTAATGATGACCATGCTGTTGGGTGGTTTATGGCATGGAGCCAGTTGGAACTTTGTAGTGTGGGGAGGGTTAAACGGGCTTGGAATCGTGGTGTTTAAATTGTGGAATAAGGTGTCTCCATGGTCTGATAAAGACAAATGGTATAACCGTTTTATTGGCATCCTTTTTACCTTTAATTTTATCACCTTTACCAGAATCTGGTTCCGATCTTCGGATTTTGATATTGCAAGTCAAGTGTTAAGCCAAATAACCACCAACCTTTCATTTAGTGTGGCTTGGGATGTACTGCTAGGTTACCAATGGGTATTTATAACAATGTTCATAGGCTTTTTTATTCACTGGTTGCCCACCACCTGGAAAGAGGGCTATAAAAATATATTCATTAAGCTGCCTTATATGGTGCAAGTAGTGGCTACGTTTGTCATTACATTTTTCTTGTATCAGGTACTATCTTCTGATATGCAGCCGTTTATCTACTTTGCTTTTTAGTGTAGTGATTCATAATAGGTTAAGAACCTAAACAATTGCGACAATTTGAAATGCACCCTAATAAAGTGCAAGCTTTTTAATCAAAATTGGCTAAAACCCTTGCACTTGTTAATTTCAATGAACTACCCCGCAGCAAGCTGACGGGGTATCGTGGTAAACCGATACTAAAATATTTCTAATTGAATTCTGTGTATTTGTTTGTATTCTTTACCTTGATTTTTAACATATGATTTAATTACATCTGCATTTGCATATTGACCAACTGTATTTACATAGTATCCGCTTGTCCAAAACTTGCCACCCCATAACTTCTGCTTTACTTCTGGATGGAGTTTAAAAATTTGAATCGCTGTTATGCTTTTTATTATTTGAAGTACCTTTTTTGGTGAATACATTGGAACACTCTGTACTAGAAAATGAACATGATCTTCATCCGACCCTATCTCTATAAATCTTATCTCGTATCGAAGGGGAATCCTTTCGATTAAATTAAAATTTAGTGAAATTATGTTAGCCCCAAGCACGTCATCTACTTCACAGGCTTCAGCTCGAAGTATTACAATGCATCTTCGCTTTACCTGCTCGAATCTAACGTACTTGGGACTTTTTCAGCAAGCTCTAATTATTTTCATTGACTACCGAGTTAATAACTCATCCCTTTTTTCTTTGAGTTATTGTTTTTATGCAAAACAGTCTTAGGTTCCACCAAAGCTACCAATTCCAACATATTAAACTTCGTTTGACTGGGCACTAATTTCCAATGTTGATAATTTCTTCATCCTCCACCAAGCCAGGCCACCATAACAAAAGCCTAATAACAAAAGATGAGCCAGGTTGTATTGAATATCTATGATGGATGCATTTTTATACACAACCCCGATATAGGCTTCTAAAACCGGGGTGGTTGGAAGTATAAATGCAAATGCCTGAATAACAGGGTTGAGCGTAAATAACGGCCAGCTATAACCCGATGCCAGAAAGATGGGGTAGGAACTAAATGCAAAGAATTGCAGTGCCCAAATTTCTTTAGAAAATAAAGTACCAAAGAAGGTGCCAAACATTGCAAGCACCAGAAAGAAAACAGTGAGTAAAACAACTAATAAGCCAATGCTGCCGTTTATGGGTAAATCTAGTACATGGTAATTTACCACATGAAAAAACAAGGAATAAGCCGCATACAAAATCAAGAAGAAAAGAGATTTCCCCCATATTGATTTCCAAATACTACCTCCGCTTTGTTTGAGCCAGTTTCTCACTGTTTTTTGCTCACGCTCTCGGGCAATACTTTCTGTCATCCCAATTAAAAAAGTTTGTTGCAAAATGAGCAACAAAAGCCCCGGCAGTAGAAATCCTCCATAAGTAGAAGGCAGTACAAACAAGGTATGGTCATCAATGGAAACAGGCATTGCCCGCTCTAAGCTTTGGGTGCTATTGCTGCCATGCATTTGGTGATATTTTAGTCGTACCCCTGCACCAATTATAAGGGCAATTTCGTGCACTGTTTGGTTAATATCATTGGAAGGCAAGAAGCGGGAGGTGTTTAAAAACATTTTTACATCAGTACCTTTAATACCTTTTAAGTCAGCTTCAAAATTTTTAGGAATATGTACAATGCCTTGCACCTTAGTATGCAAAAACTGTAATTTGGCCTCATTCATATCCTCTGTTACAATGGCCACTTCCACAATTTGAGATTCATCAATCATTCGAATAAAGGTTCTGCTTGCATCAGAATGGTCGTTATCAACAATAATAATGGAGACTTCTTTCTCGGTTTTATTAATGTAAATACTTCCGTAAAAAAAGGCATAGAAAATTGGGGCAAACAACAAAGACAGAATTAGGGTATGGTCTTTAGCGACCCTGCTTGCTTCTCGAAGGGTGAGTTTTATGAGGATTGACTTTAGCATTAATAAGCTTGGAGTTGGAAGCTAGAAGTCAGAAGTTTAATTGAGGTAAATTGCATCATTTATTTGATCGTTTTTTTAAATGCGGTCATCATGTTCATTAAGTTAAATGCCTCAAAATAAAATTTATTAAACACATCTAATGAAATATATGATCTTCTTTTTGCTTTATATAAGCAAGTAACAACTTCTGCCAATGATCGAATTGAGTATCCCATAAATCTTCGGTATTCCGGCCCTGATTGACCTATGGAACCTTCTGAAATATTCAAAGCAATGGAATCAACTGCTCTTCTAATTTGAGAAGAAAGGTTAAATATTTCTTTCTTAGGGAACAGATCAGCTTGGACAGAAATATCCTCCCCAAAGTCCATGGCCTTTTGCCAAATGATTAATTTTTCAAACTTGAATTTTGCTTCCATAACTAATTTTTAGTTTCAACATCTCTTCTAACTCCTATCTTCCAGCTTCTAACCTCTCCATCACTCAAAACCCTTGTGTTCTTTATTTTTAAAACTGCAAATGCAATAGAGTAAGGGATTAGAATAAACCAACCTAAGTGGATTAAATCCGGTAGCAAGCTATTCCAGCCAGCATTCATTTGATATACTTTGAAGAAACCCATTAAGAAAGGCGTATATGGCATTAAGCTAGCATAAAACTGATCGTACCAAGGCATTGCCCATTTAGGAAAAGTGAATCCGCTAAACACAAATGCCGGAGACGTGTAAAATAATGCCAAATCAGAAGCCATTAACGCCTCGGTAAAAATGACAGATACCATTATACCAATTGCCAAACAAGCCAAAATCAACATGGAGAACAAAACCATTAAAGGCACAACCTCTGCATTTATAGGAATATTAAATACCGCATAAAACACCCCAAACATTAACACCACATTAATAAGTCCTATGATAAAATGAGGGAAGGTTTTACCCATTAATAATGTTATCGTAGAGCCATTACTCATTTGGAGTAATTTATTATAGGTATTGTTTTCCCATTCGCTATTTATGATTAAAACCGCAATCATAATCAGCATCATTTGGAAACCAACCGTCATTAAGCCTGGTACTAAATAGTTTTGATAATTATAAGTTGGATTGTATAAAGAGTTTACATGCAACCGAATGGGATTAGCCAAATTCATAGCTGTTTCAGGCTCAACACCCGTTGCTTTAAATCGTTCTAAAAGAATACCTGCATTAATAGTGAGCGTAACCTGAGCAAAGGCTTTGTACAGCATCGAACCAAAAATAAGGTTAGAGGTATTCCTATAAAAAGTGACAGTGCTTCCTTTAAAAGATTTTAGGTTAGCTTCAAAGTTTTTAGGAATGTGTACAGCTCCGTGAATCTCATTTTTGCGAGCTAAGTTTTCAATATCGTTGGCTGATGTTGGGTTAGCCACAATCGTAACCATCGGGCTCGATTGGTACTGCCTAATTAAAAATCGGGAAAGCTCGGTTTTGTCTTCGTCCCATACTGCAATGGGTATATTTTTTAGTCCTTGTGAATTATAAATAAAAGAATAAAGCAGAAATACAACAGGCGGAAAAATAAGCAGAATCACAAAATATGAGCGTTTGGAAGCAATAATTTTAAACTCACGAAGAGTGATTTTCCAAATTGCTTTCATACCAACTACAGCTTAAAGCCAACGGTCATTCCTGGTAATAATCCTACTAATTCTTCTTCAGGCTCCAAGTGTATTTCGAAAGTTTTTAAATCGAAGCTTCCACGTTGGTTTGTAGGTGTCCAATCGGCATAATCGAGCATAACATTGAGATGTGTGATTTTGAATGTTACAAATTCATCTTTTTTAGTTACGCCTGGCACAGTTCCTTCTAAGATTGCGCCCAGCTTAATATCCTTTAAAAGGTCTTGTTTTACCTGAAGCACCACATGGAGGGTTTCTTTTTTTTGAACCGTAGCCAATGGATAACCCATCATAACAACTTCCCCTTCATTAATGCCCACGGAGCTGATAATGCCATCGCAAGGAGCAATAATTTCAAGATTTTCCCCAAGAGTTGAAGTAAATGAATGCGCATTTTTTGCCTGCTCTACCAACGCTTCAGCTGCTTTAATGGCCTCAGGGCGAGCCCCGTGTAAGAGTAAATCGTATCGAGCCCTGGCAGCATTCATTTCTTTTTGAGCCGCTTTATATTTAAACTCTGCTAAATCATGCTCTTCCCCAGCAATTACTGAATCTTTATACAGCGCATCCATTCGTTCCCAGGTTTTTTTTGCAAGAACGAATTGATCCTGAGAAATAAGATAGATGTTTTTTGCGGCCGCCTTTTCTTCTGACCGGCTCCCATCTTTTAGTATTTTTAACTGAGCTTCAGCAGCATCAACCGCTGCTTTGCTTTGGCCGGTTAGCGCATCTACCTCTTTGGGTTTCATTCTGGCAAGCACCTGCCCTTTAGCTACTGTATCGCCAAGTGCAAAACTCTTAGTCATTAATCTTCCTGGAATTTCGGAGGCTACATCTACATATTCAGCCTCTACCATACCAACGGTTAAATGTTGAGCAGGAGAAATGGTGTTTTTAAGCCAAAATATGGAAGCAAAAATAATAACTGCTGCTGGCACCAATAAAGGCCAATATTCTTTAATTTGTTTCTTCATATAAGGTTATGAATTCATTGAGTTCGCCTCTTAATTTATACAGTTCTACCAAGGCAATATAATATGTGTAAAGTGCTGTGAGCTGCGCCAAATGTGCATCATCTACCAATAAATGTGCATCAACCACCTCGCTAGATTTCATTAGCCCATGGCTATATTGTTTTTGAATGGCATTAAAACTGGCCTTCATTAACTCAAATGTTTTGGTTTCGCTCTCATAAATGGTGCGAGAATTCTTGGCTTTATTATAGCTGTTTTTAATAGCCAGGCTAATATCGTTGGCAATTAGGGTACTGGCCATCGAAGTTTGCTCCTCCATTAGCCTGGCTGCCCTTGTTCTGTTTACATGTTTATTGCCACTGTAAATATCCCATTTCATTTGCACACCAACCATCCAGGGAGGTGTGATTACAGGTAGGTTTTGTTGATAGAGTTGCACTTCGCCAATGGCAAAAACATTAGGTAAATAACCGGATTTTGCAATGGAAGTATTTGTATTAGCAATTTGCTGGTTCTGTGAATTTATTTTTAGAATAGGCGAATATGCTAAACTTCTTTCTGTTGATTGCTTTTCTTCTAGTTGAAAAGCTACGTATTTAAAATTGCTGCTCAATGTAATTATTGTATCTGCAGGAATATTTAATAAATTTTTATAGGCAGATAAGGCCGTTTGCAAATCATTTTCTGCTAAAGTAAGCTTTGTGTTTGCTCCAGCAAGAGCCGCTTGTGCCCCTAGTTTATGATAAGAAGGAATTATCTCTTGCTCTACTAACTTAGTGGTGTTGAACTCGTGTTTTTCCATAGCTTTTACCGAAGCCTTTCTTGCATTAACCACATCTTCGAAAAGTACTACGGTAAAATATTGAATAATGGCCCGTTGTATAATAAGGTCACTTGTTTGCTGATATAATTGCTGAGATATGGCATATTCTGAGGCTGCAACAGAGTTTAGTCCTTTTAATTTTCCTCCCATAAAAATGGGCTGGGTAACAGTTACCCCAGCCATAAAATAATCCTGGTAAGCAACACGGGCATCAAAATCAGGGTATAAATTATTGAGGGTTGTTGCGGAGGAATTATAGAGGGTTTCCCTTTGATCCGGTGTAAGAGGAGCCCCTCCTGCACCCTGTTTAACTAAATCTATGGTGTTTACATTTTGATTGGCCAACCCATCCACAAAAGAGGCTTGTACTGAACTCATATCAATTCTAAGCTCTTCTCCCAAGTGTGTAAAGCCCCCAACTACACTTACCGTGGGTAAGTAATTAAACTTTTCTGCTTTATAATTATGTTCGCTTGCTTCGCTGCTTTTTTTATTGGCTTTAATACGGAGGTTTTGCGTTTTGGCAAGATCAATAGCACTGCTAAGTGTTAATTCTTGTGCAAAGCTTACCATTGAAGAAATTAAGAGAATTAGTACAAATACAGATGGTTTGGTCATAGCAAATCAAATGTATTAAAGTATCTCCTATAACTCAAATAATGATAAGAATAGGTTTGTTTAAAATAACTGCGTAAGCAAACTCACTCCAAACCCAATTAATATAAGCCCCACTATTTTGTTTAAAATGCTAATAGCTCTAAGGGTTAAAAACCTTTTCAACTTTTGTGCTAAAAAGGATTTAGTAATATCTGTAGAAAGAATAGTTGCAAGCACCCCGCTAAAAAATAATAGCTTTTGGTTTCCAGAATAGCCGAAGTTTATTTCTACAATGGATACCAAACTTAACCAAAATATGATTGTGGAAGGATTGAAAAAGTTAAAGAAAAACCCTGTAATTATACTTTTCCATTTCCCTTCTGGTGTATGATTCTCTGATCTCGTATTGATTTTAGGTTGTTTGAAAAACGAAAATATTCCGAATATTATTAATAATGAAACACCGATAATACCTGCCCAGAACCTAACTTCGGGTAGTTCGAGTAACGAAGTAATGCCTTTCATTATCATTACCACATATAAAATATCTCCTATAGAAATACCGAAGGCTACTAATGCTGCTTTTTTGAAGCCCTGTTCAATGCTTGTTTGAATTAAGAGAAAAAAGGCAGGGCCAAGCGAAAAAATAAAAATAAGGCCAAAGGCCAAGCCGTTAAAAAATGGTAACATTTGTTAGGATTAAGAACATCAAATATAAATGTTCTTATCAATTTTTCTTATGAAACTCAGGTTTAGAAACTTCCTAAAAATGTGGATGCACGATACTTATTATACAAGCACCAAGTTACTAGTAAGCCAAAGAATATAATGATTAGCATAAGAGTTGCCATTGGTTGACTAAATAAGACTAGCAACCATACGAGCAAAAGAGCTATTGATACTAAAAGTAAAACACTCGTTGTAGAGAGCATTTTTCCCAATTTCTCAAACCAATATTTTTCAAAATTAGTAGTTTTATTAATACTTTCTTTCAGATTTGGAGCAAGCGCTACCCCTATAATAATAAACATTACGCCTTCTGAAATAATAAAAACCACCAAAAGCAAAGTGCCAAATTGTAGCACACCAATTCGTTGGAGAATATGCTCAAAGCTGAGCCCTACCAACCAAGTGGTTACATCCATTATACCTATACTAATTATGATGGAAAGGATTATTAGTAATGTGGTTCGAACAGATACTTCTATAAACAGCCGAAAGCCTGAAGCTCCAAGAATTTTACGTAAGCCTAGTTTTTCTGCATTCCCAAACCCTCTTTTTGTTAGATAAATAGAAAAGGTAGAAATAGAAAAAAGTATAATTAACAGCTCTAGCACTAAAATTAATGCCATGCCCAGATTCGAATTAACACTCTGATGAACACTGAACAGAAAAACACCAAAACTAATGGCCGATGACATACCTCCAACCTGCACCCATAGGGAGGGCTTGAGAGCAAGGAGCTCATTGAGTACATTCTGTAAAGGTTTTTTAATCACATGTATCCTATTGACAATTACTATACCGTACTATTAGAAAAACACAATAATGCCTCCTACAAGACCAAAGAACAAACTTATGCAGAAATATTAAAAAATGAATCCAATATCAGTCGTTCACAATCGGACGAAACGAATTAAGACTGATCGGGTTTTAGCCATTTGAGTACCGAAACGGGCATATAAGATTTTAGACTTTTTATCAGCTCAGATGGGTCTGTATTTTCTAGTACCATTTCTCTGTTTTGAGGCTTTAAAAACCCCTCTAAAGCCATTACATCTAGCTGTTTTAGTAATGAACTATAAAACCCGTTGATATTATAAAGACCAATAGGCTTTTGGTGCAAACCGAGTTGAGCCCAAGTAAGCATTTCACTTACTTCTTCTAAGGTTCCAAACCCACCAGGCATGGCTATGAATGCATCGGAAAGTTGTTCGATTTTTTGCTTTCGCTCGTGCATAGAATCCACCAAAATGAGTTTGCTTAGTGCTACATGACCCACTTCTTTTTTATTAAGAAAATGAGGTAAAACGCCTGTTACTTTACCTCCAGCACCAAGGGTAGCATTAGCGATTTTGGCCATTAAACCAATATTGCCTCCTCCATAAACCAACGGATACCCATTCGACCCAAGATAGATTCCCAGTTCAATTGCTTTTTGCTCATAAATTGGATTAACCCCAGAGCTTGAGCCACAGAAAACGGCAATGGATTTAATACTATTCACTAAGCCCCTGAGAATATTCCAAGTAATCCAACCATATTAAGCAACACGAGTAATATAACCACAGGGATAATATACTTAAGCATTACTACAAAAACTTTAGAAGGCACAATGCCCATATACGATTTATTAAATCCTTCGGAACCATCTCCAATATGTTTTACAACTGTGTTAATATCGAGTACCCAGCCCACGTAAACACTAGTCATTAAGGCTACCACCACAATAAAGAATGTTCCAAATACGGTATCTAAAATATCGAAGAAACCTGTAACTGTTGCTCCTTGGAACCAAGGCATTGTTAATTCATTAAAGAAGTTACCATCAATAGCGGTAAGAGCTGAAGGTATTCCTACAACAAATGCCAAGATACCAACTACCCAAGCTGATTTTTTACGGCTCCATTTTTTTTCATCCATAAAATAAGAAGCTGGCACTTCTAATATTGAGATAGAAGAAGTTAAAGCAGCTACTGATAATAATAAGAAAAATAGGCCTCCTACAATATTACCATAAGGTATTTGCGCAAATATTTGTGGAAGGACCACAAAGGTTAATGTTGGTCCTTGACTAGGTTCCATTCCAAAAGCAAAAACTGCAGGAAAAATCATAAACCCAGCTAATAAAGCTACTCCTGCATCCATTGCACCAATCCATAATCCGCTAGTAATAATATTTGCTTTTTTAGGCAGGTACGAACCATAAGTTATCATAATTCCCCAACCAATACTCATAGAAAAAAACGCTTGAGACAAAGCAGTAAGGAACGTATTAGGTGTTACTTTCGACCAATCGGGAATTAAATAAAACTCAATACCAGCCATTGCTCCATCCAAGGTCATACTTCGTATAGCCACCAAAAGAAGGAGCACAAACAACATGGGCATTAATATTTTTGATGCTTTTTCAATTCCTCCTGAAATACCACCCAATACAATTAAGATGGTGAGAATAATGAACACCCCAAACAGCGGTAATACAATGGTTGGGTTTTGCACAAAGGCAGCAAAAGTGATGTCCACCTCAAATACCGATGTGAAAATATAACCCACAGCCCAGCCACCAATTACGGCATAATAAGTAAGTACAAAAAAGCTAATGGATAGAGCCAGAATAGGAGACAGCATCCAAAATTTATTGGCTTTGGTGTTTTTAAAGGCTCCAACTGTACTACTACCTGCATAGCGGCCAAGACCCATTTCGGTAAATAATAATGGCACACCAATTAATATCACACAAAAAATATAGATAATTACAAAAGCTCCACCACCATTCTGACCTGTGATGTATGGGAAACGCCAAATATTACCCAAACCTACTGCTGAACCTGCTGCGGCCATTATAAACCCAAATTTCGATCCCCACTGGTCTCTGCCTTCTCCTGCTTGTATTGCCATTATTACCTTTTTAAAATTCTTTTGTACGTTATTCCTTTCGCACTAACGTCATTCCTGCAAAGGCAGGAACCCCCTAAGTTAGTACAACAGATTCCTGCCTTCGCAGGAATGACGGATTTTGTTTTTATTTTTTCCAAGCGGCAATTTCATAAAATGCGGGCTAAATCCAAAATTTAACTTACTTCTTTTTAAGAGAGGCAACTTGGTTTGATACAATTTTTAGCATCTTCAATAAAAAATAATTATTGTCAGCTACTAATAACCCCAAATAACATTTTAAAACATTTAGTAAAAATTACAAAGTTGCCTTTACTACCTTTAATTTATATTTTTGAGGAAACTTATAGGATGAATTCTATCATTAAAAACAATATTGAACAGATTACAACATTGTGTAACTCATATAATGTTAAATCTTTATTTGTATTTGGTTCAGTCTGTACTCCTGATTTTAATAAAACCAGTGATATCGATTTATTGATATCTTTCAACCAAATGGATTATGCGGATAATGCGGATAATTTTTTTTTATTAGCCGATAAATTTGAAGAACTTTTTAAAAGGCCTGTTGACTTGGTAACTGACAAGTCTCTTTCGAATCCATATTTTATAAAATCAGTTAATACCTTAAATCCGCAAGCGTTCAATAAAAAAGAGCCAAAAAGAGCTTAAATAAAATCCATTTAAACTTTTTTGGCTCAACATTCTTCACTTATTTAGGTGTGCAAACAAAAAAATAA
>JAMOMJ010000054.1 GCA_027067135.1 Cyclobacteriaceae bacterium | reverse complement strand
CAGCTATATCCTTCTATAAATGGGTTTTCACCTTCGCCTGCCACTTTTGTTACTTCATTTTTGTTGGTTGAAAAATTAAGCCCTCCCGAAAAACGAAGTCCGTTCCAGTTATCATTATAATTAACACTTACTTCCAGACCTGTGTTAAGAATTTCGCCTGTGTTAAGAATTGGCGCATTATTGCCTACCAAGCCCGGAATTACACCCCGCATTAGCAGGTCTTGTGTTCTTTTCTGGTAATAGTCGATATCAGCCGAAAGTTTTCCATCCAAAAAGTCTAATTCGAGGCCAATATCCCACTGCACACTTTCTTCCCATTTTATATTTGGGTTAGAGATGGCTATAGGTGCTTCGCCAAAATATTGGGTTTCGTTGGCAGGTCTGCCAAACTGATAGGTGTATCTGTTATTGCTTACAATAGATGTATATGCCAAGTTACCAATCCTATCGTTACCATTTATGCCCCAACTGGCTCGTAATTTGGCAAAATTGATAAAGGAGAAATTAAAAAAGTTTTCTTCCGACATTACCCATCCAGCAGAAAAAGAAGGGAATATCCCGTACCTGTTATTAAGACCGAATTTTGAGGAGCCATCACGCCTGATGGATGCTGTAAACAAATATTTTTCGTTGAAATTATACAAAACCCTACCGAAGTAACTCTGTATAGCTTCACGCACTAAAGCGCCTCCATAGTTTATATCGGTAGTATCTACCCCTGCATTTATATACCACCAGTTTTGGTTAAATTGCTGAGAAACAGGAATGTTTTGGCGTGATCCACCGGCAAATTCCCCATTCCTTTCTCGTGCCGACAAACCCAGCACAATGTTTATATTGTGTCCGTTTATTTCTTTAGAATACGACAGGTAGTTTTCACAACGCCAGGTTAGTTCAGAACGATAACCCTGAGAGGCGGAGTTATTTACATTATTAAAATCGCTCCTGAAATAATAAGTTGGGGTAAAAGCACGGTTATAACTATACAGGTAATCTATCCCAAAATCGCTTCGTAATTTTAACCCTTTTATAGGCGATATTTCGGCAAACACATTGCCTTGAACCCTATTGGTGCGGCTAAAATTATTGGTAATAAATAACCTTGCAAAAGGGTTAACATATTCTTTGCCCACATAGGGCGATATATAAAACCCATAAGTGGAATCGTTATAACCTGTATGTATTGGAGAAAGCGGATCCATATTGAATGCATCTGCCAAAACAGAACCAAAGGCATTGTTTTCCGGAATGGTTTTTTGCTCGGAGTGGATAAATGATAGGTTTTCGCCAATGGTCAAGAATTTATTTACTTTAGATTGCGAGTTAAACCGAGCCGTATATCTCTTAAAATTCGACTTGTCCCCTCCTATTACACCCTCCTGATTCCAGTAGCCAATACTAAAAAAATAGTGCCCGGTTTCGCCTGACTTGCTCAATGAGAGGTTATGGTTAATGGTTGCAGCAGGAGAAACCACTTCTTCCATCCAGTTGGTGTTTATATAACTATCATCTAGTTGAGGGAAGCCTGTAACAGGGGCACTTGGAGGGCTAGTATTTGAGAATTTTTCATTGATGGCTTGCACATACTGATCCGAATTCATCATAGTGGGCAACCTCCATGGTTTAGCCGAGCTTGCAAAACCATTATACTCAAGCGTAATTCTATCAGATGCTCCTTTTTGAGTAGTTAAAATAATTACCCCATTGGCACCTCGTGCTCCATAAATGGCAGTAGAGGCAGCATCTTTGAGCACTTCCATCGATGCAATATCACTTGGGTTAATATGAGATATATCGTCTGTAACCATTCCATCTACCACATAAAGTGGGTTGTTATTGCCGTTGGTGCCAACACCACGTATTATAATGGTTTGTGCCGAGCCAGGCTGACCAGATGAAGGAGCTACATACACGCCACTTACCTGCCCTACCAAGGTTTGCTCTGCACTCTGAAAGTTCAACCCTTCCAATTGCTCCTTACCTACACTTACTATTGCCCCGGTGGAAACGCTCTTTTTTTGCTCACCGTATCCAATAACCACCATTTCAGATAACTGTAAAAAATCATACTCTAAGTCAATGTTAATTGTGCTTTGATTACCCACAACAATTTCCTGTGGTGTAAAACCTACGAAAGAATATAAAAGTACAGTAGATGTATCAGGAACATTGATTACATAATTACCTTCATTATCGGTAACCGTACCTGTGGTAGTGCCTTTAACTATTATGTTAACACTAGGCAATACATCCGAGCCAGAAGTTACTTTTCCACTGATTTTAATATCTTGTGAAAGAGCAACCTGTAAGGTAGCTACTGATATAAACAAACAAAGTAGCAGTTTTTTCATTCGCTGTGTTTCCTGTTAATTTTTACCCAAATGTGAGGATTAAGCGAAGCGAAAGCAACTATTTCAATACATCAAGAATACATCATACAAAAATAATTTATACATCAAAAATACATCAGCTCAGCAAAAAAGATAGTTTATATAATTGAAAAGCATATTTTAGTGTTAAGCGCTTTTTCACTTAATTTTATATTAATGAAAAAAAATTTCATCAATGTATTTTTGGTAAGCCTGTTGCTACTACAGGTTAGTGTAAAAGTTTGTGCGCAAATGGGGTTGCCACTAGCAAAGAACTATAGCCCGGAGGAGTACAAAGGGGGAATTCAAAACTGGCAAATACTACAAGACGAAAGAGGTGTAATATATGTGGCCAATAATTTCGGACTATTGCAGTACGATGGAAACGACTGGAGAACTTATCCGATTTCAGCGGCCTCTAAACTCAGAAGCATTGCACTGGGTGCCAATGGTAGAATTTATGTAGGTTGCCAGGGCGATTTTGGTTATTTTGATGCAGACTCTCTTGGTTCATTAAGGTACTACTCACTCAAAAGCCTAATCCCCGAAAAATACAAAAACATTGAGGAAACCTGGAAAGTATATGTTATCAATAACAAAGTGTATTTCTGTACATTTACTAACCTGTTTGTGTATGAAAATAATGCAATAACTGTAATTACACATAATACCGGACTGGATATTTCGTACAGTTCTAATAGTATATTATATACGCATATACCCAAGCAAGGCCTTCATATTGTTGAAAACAATAGAATATCTAAGCTACCCTTTACACCTTATTTTGCAGATAAAACTGTTTCGGGTATTATTTCGATTAACCAGTACGAGCTTTTGATTACAACTGCCCGCAACGGCATTTTTATAACGGATAAGGCACAAGTAAAGCCCTGGAATACAGAACTTAATGCTCTTTTTTCTGAAACTTTTATTAACTGTGCACTATTACTTTCTAATGGAAACATTGCACTGGGCACACAGCATAGTGGTGTTTATGTAATTAACCAGGGTGGAGAGATTTTACTACACCTAGATAAAGAAAGGGGTTTGTTAAGTCATACAATACTGAGCTTATACGAGGATGAAAACCAAAATTTATGGATTGGTCTAAACAATGGAATATCGTTTGTTGAACTTAAATCACCTTTTAGGCAGATAAATGAAGAAGTAGGGTTGCCCGGCACCGGATATGCAGCGTTACAAACCGACAGTAAATTGTATTTGGGCACAAATAATGGACTTTACATTAGCAAGGGCAACAACTCTCCTGAGCTTATTGAAGGCTCGGAGGGACAGGTTTACAATATACAGTTAATTAATAAAGATGTACTGATTGGCCATAATAATGGTGCTTTTATCCTTAATTCTACTCCTCTCTCCTCTTTTAAAAATAACAAACAGCTAATTGCACAACCCTTTGACAACATTGGTACCTGGATGTTTTTGAAACTTGAAGATGTTGTACTGCAAGGCACCTATGAAGGAATTAAAATATTGGATGCAAATGATTATACCGAAACAGGAAAAATCGCCAACCTTAAAGAATCGTCAAGGATACTGGTTAAAGAAAACGACAGCACAGTATGGATGTCGCATGGATACAAGGGGATTTACAGGATACAGTTACTAAACAGTTCGCCTTACCATACAAAAATTGAATATTATAATAAGGGTCATTTACTGCCAAGCAATTATTTTAATGCAGCTCATTTAATTGAGGGGCTATTAAAAGTATCTACTGAAAAGGGTATTTATGATTACCACGCTGAAACCAATGCGTTTACTATTGATAAAAACCTAACTAAACATTTTGCAGAAGAACAAATAAGCACTATGAAAAGCGATGTTTATGGGAATATTTATTTTATAACCAACAAAGCGGTAGGATTTCTGGAAAAGCTTAAAAACAACGAATACAAAAAACATATTGGCTCGTTTAACCCCATCCGTAAATTACTAAATGACGACCTGTCCAATATAAGTTTTATCAGTCCTAACCTTGTTCTTTTCGGGGCTAAAGATGGGTTTGTGGTTTTTGACCGTAATTTATTTTGGACTACTGAAAAGGAAGTGTTTCACACGATTATACGGCAGGTAAGGTATAAGGGCAAGGAAACCGGCCTTTTATACGATGGAAATGTGGGCAAGAAAGACTCGGTTGCAATACCAAACAATGATAATTACCCCGAACTATCGTATAATAACAACACCATTTCGTTTTATTTTTCTTCCACCTCGTTTAGTTCAACATTAGCACCCGAATTTCAATATAAACTAGCAGGCTTCGATCTGGACTGGCAGGACTGGACTGAAAGCAATTTTAAAGAATATACCAATTTAAAAGAAGGATTTTACACATTTAAGGTAAAATCAAGAAACGCAAATAACATTGAAAGCGACATAGAATCGTATTCTTTCATTATTATTTACCCTTGGTATCGGTCGCCTGTGGCCTACATTATTTATGTATTAATTGGCATTTCTTTACTTATTGGCATTGTGCTAAGCCTTGATAAAAGGCACCAATTAGAAAAGGAAAAACTGGAACAAAAACGTGTTAAACAACTGTCTGAAAAAGAAAAACAACTTTATACCATAACCAGAAAAAGCGAAGATGAAATTAACCAGTTAAGGAATGAAAAACTGGAATCTGAAATTATGCATATAAATACTGAACTGGCTACCAATACCATGCACATTTTAAATAAAAACGAATTTATAAATAGCATAAAATCAACGTTGGGTGGTGTAATAAAAAAGAGTACAAACCAGGAGGTAAAGAACCAGATTAGCAGAATTATAAAAAATATAGAAAAGAATATTGAGACCGATGGCGACTGGCAAAACTTTCAAATTCATTTTGATAAAGTGCATGGAGATTTTTCGAAACGAATAAAGCAGGAGTTTCCGCTACTTAGCCCGCAGGAAATAAAGTTGAGTGCTTATTTAAGGCTAAACCTTTCTACCAAAGAAATTGCCAATCTTTTAAGTATTTCGGTAAGGGGGGTTGAAATAGGCAGGTACAGGCTTAGGAAAAAACTAAAGCTTAAAAGAACGCAGAATTTGGCTGAGTTTATATTGAATTATTAACCTCTTTAAATAGCTTAATGTCTAAGTCATTTTACAGCAGACTTAACCTATTCAAACACTTACAACTTGCGCCTCCCCTCCTTTTTTTCTGCCTGTTTTTTTTTATTTTTCAGGCGCCTTTCCTTAGAAGCCTTGGTAGGCTTTGTTGGCGTCCTCTTTTTCTTGATAAAAAAGGCAGATTGCAATAACTTATCAAGTTTTTCAAGGACAGCTTCTTTATTCATTAATTGAGATCGGGCTTCTTGAGAGGACAGCACCAGCACACCATCCTTTGTAAGCCTATTCGATAGCTTCTCTACTAATAATTCTTTCTGTTCCTCACTTAAAATAGTGGAGTTTGGTATATCAAAGCGTAGCCCAACTTTAGTGTTTACCTTATTTACATGCTGCCCACCAGGCCCAGAGCTTTTAGAAAAGTTAAACTCGAGCTCGGTTAAAATATCAGTAGATGAAATCTTTGGTATAGCCACATTGCAAGATACAATAGAACACAAAAAAACCGAGCAAGCTCGGTTTTTTTCGTAGTGCTAAAAATACTTATTGCTAAGCTACACTAGACTGTAAATATTGTACATCCATCCAACTACCTATGTTTAACACATTTTCTATTCCTTGGTTTTTAAGATAAGCTTCAGCATATCCGCTACGGTTACCCGAAGCACAACACAACAAAATAGTACCACCCATTTGCTTGAGCTCTTCTAGCCTACCAGGAATTTCATCTAAAGGAATGTTAATTGTTCCTTCTGCGTTTCCATATTCAAATTCAAATGACCCTCTAACATCAATAATTGTGTTATTTGAGTCGCTTATAAGTTCTCTTATATCCATCGTTTTGCCTAATGATTTCAAATTATGATACAAAACAAAGACTAATTAGTATTACAACATGTGAATTGTATCACATAGCCCAAAAATTTAGTATATGTACAAAACCAATCTCTTGTAATCCTGAATTTGATTACATTAGTAGCATTAACTAATCTTACTAACTATGGCAGCTCCGTTTGATAAATATAAAAAAGACATTAACCGCTCGACCTTTGTAAGGTATAATGAAAATTATTTGGTAGGCACATTCGGTTCCGCAGATGTTACTCCGTTTTGGGTAGCTGATTCTGATTTTATAGTAATGCCCGAATTGGTTAAAGCTTTAAAAAAGACTGCAAAAAGAGGTCTTTATCCGTATGAACTAAAAACTCCTGAAATAAAACAACCTTTAATAGATTGGTTTAAGAAGCGGCATAAGATTAATATTAATTTAGACGGGCTATTATTTACAACCAGTGTAAATAGTGGATTAGCTGCCACCATTGATGAGCTAACGGCCAAGGGTGATGGCATCATCATTCAACCACCCGTTTTTCAAGGCTTTAAAGGAATAATAAAAGGTGTGGGTCGTAAAGTTGTTAATAATAAATTAACTCTTAAAGATGGAAAATACGAAATTAATTTTAGCGATTTAGAAAAGAAAGCTGCGGATAAAAAGAATACAGCGATGGTTTTATGCAGCCCTCACAACCCAGTAGGCCGAGTATGGACTCAACAAGAATTGGAGAAGATAGCTGAAATATGCATTGCCAATAATGTGCTTATGCTTTCTGATGAAATACATGCTGATATAATATATTCTAAAGCTACTTTTATTGGAATGACAGAGGTTTACAAAGGCAAATCGGATAATATCATTATGCTTGGATCAGCAGGTAAATCGTTCGGAATACCTGGCTTGGTAGATTCATTTATGTACACCCCAAACCCTGTGCTTAAAAAGAAAATTCAAGAACGCATAATGCGATTTCATTTAGGTAAAAGCAATGCGTTTGGCAATGCAGCATTAAAAACAGTATATACCCACGGGAATAAATGGCTCGATAAAAAGCTAAACTATCTTGAAAAAACAGTGAGTGCCATAGAAGCCTACCTAGCCAAGAACATTCCCGAAATAACGTTAACAATACCAGAAGGAACCTACCAAGTTTGGCTTGATTTTAATAAAGTAACTAAAAATGATGAAGAGCTTAAGGAGCTACTTTATAAAAAGGCAAAATTAGGTATTACCCTTGGCACAGAATACGGAATTGGAGGTAAGGGCTATGCGCGCATGAATATTGCTTCTCCCCGACCTATGATTTTAAAAGCTTTAGCCAAACTAAAAAAGGCACTAAACAACTTTGTAATAATCTAACTTATTAAAAAAATGAAAGTTATAAAACGACTATCAGTATTACTACTTCTAATTACTTCAATTGGATATATTCAAGCACAAGATGCTATTTCTGTTGACAACCTAGACAACTACCTGAAAGAAGATAATACGCTTCTTATTTCAGTACAAAAAACTGCAGACTATAATAAAGTACATATTATGGGCTCAGTTCATTTAAATCATGGCTTATTATATAATGATAAAACTATGCTATTACCAGCACCACAAGTAGCTCAGGTTTTAGGGGTTAACGGAATTGCCAATGATATGAAAATTGTTTTATACGATGGAGGTACGTCAAAATATGCAGGCAGAATGTACTGGGTGCTCAAATATATGGGTGCAAACGATGTTAAAATTTTAAACGGAGGATTATCTGCTTGGAAAGCAGCTCGCAAACCTGTAACAAAATCGGTTACTAATGCTAAGGAAGTAATATTTACACCCCATATAAATAAGAACTATTTGGCAACAATGAGCACTGTTAAAGCGGCCTTAAACAATGACAACTATGTTATTATTGATGCACGTACTCCTGAAGAGTATAATGGCACCAATGAAACTTCTATTAGGTTAGGCCATATTCCTTCAGCTGTGAATATTAATTATGTAAATATGCTCGATGCAAAAGGTGAGCTTAAACCGAATGATGAACTAGCCAAAATATTTACGGATGCAGGAGCTACTAAAGACAAAACCATCATTGTTTATTGTAAAACAAGTGTAAGAGCAGGAATTGAATTTTTTACACTTAAATCTGCCTTGGACTACCCTAATGTTATGGTGTATGATGGAGCCTTTAGTGAATGGCAATCGGATAGTGCCAATAAGGTCGCAAAATAAAAGTATAAACTATTAAAATAATTGGCCGCTATCTCCAATTGTTTCGTGCACAAATAGTGGTCATTAAATTGGCACCTTCATTAATTTGGAGGTGCTTTTTATGTTTGAATGATGTAGTTTTTTTTAACATAAAGAACTTAATGTATGGCTATACGTTCACTCCTACATGTCCACAACTACTAAACTCATATGGCAGGTCATTTCGCAGTGCAACGGAGAAATCTGAACCATGGCATCCTTGTTTGTCGGCTAAGATTCCTACGGAATGACCACAAATGAATCAGAATCTATTAATTCAATATTCAGGAAGCCTAACTAGACGACACAATAGATTGGAGACTTTATTCTAGTTAAATACAGGCACCCTACATTCGTCAATTACTCTTCCCAATAAACCTTTAAAATCTTGATGAATTGATTGCTGCATCAATTTACTTTCTTGATCGTGGCAGGTTAAGCAAGCCCCAACAGTTAGCACCTTTTCTTGTTCGTAAACAGAGAATGCTCTAAAAGTTAAACGGGTAGATGATTTAGATCCAGCTTCCTTTAAAAATCCTATCCAAGCATCAGAAGGCAAACCATCTTGAGGTAAGTTGGCATATTCTAGTTCGAACGTCCAGTGGGGTTGAGTTTCACTTATTACAAATTCCAATTTACCACGCCCATAGCCTAACGCTACAGGGTTATTATGGCACGATTTACAATCTCGCCCCACAGCCGAAGTGGTATGTGGGGATGCAGGAGCAAATAGGCGATGAAACGTAGTGTCACTTGCTTTTTTACCATCATAGCCAGATTGATCTAGTGTAAAAATCATTCCCGGCACTGCGGGCTTAATTTCTCTTTCTCCATCTTTTTCATTGATAGCCAATGTTGGTGGCCCTACCAAAAATTCACCGGCATATTCAATCCAAGAACCCTGCTTGTACTGCCTTGTTAAAAGATCATATCCATTTGCTTTGGAGTCGTAATCTACATGGCAACCGATACATTGTGGGGCCCAAGCTGTATGGCAAGAAGAACAGGTTAAATCTTGATGACCGAAATCTCTAGCACAACTGCTGCTTAGCACTGTTAGCACATGTTCCACACCATCTTTCTTTCCTATAAGTTTAGCTTTCCCAAGATTATCTATATAGGTATTTAATAGAGGTACTTGTTGGTTGGCTGTGGCCAGCATTTGGGAGTGGCTATACTTACGAGATGTATAGATTCTTTTATTAATAGGATCAAGCTCATCAACGCTAACAGTATTCGTATTTTTCCCATGGCAATCTTCACAACTAATTTTTACTGCATCCTCCTCATGGGCATACTGCTTCCCATCTCCCATCACATCAGAATATGTATGGCAATCAATGCACAACAATCCTTTGGTATGGTGCACATCTTCGCCAATGTATTTAAATACACGATCATCTTGTAAGGTTCTAAAGCCATCTACACCCGCCATATCTTTTTTGTTTAGCAAAGTTTCGTGATATCCTTCATAATTCGTAGAAATACGACCAGAACGACTATGGCAACCAAAACAATGATCGTTAGAAATGGCCAGGTCGAGTGAAGGGTGGATAGTTGGTAAAAGTGTAGGATCATTTACATAGGCTAAATGCGATTCTTTCCCTTTTGTACTGTAGTTTAAATGGCAAGCTGTACACCCTCCACCTCGTGAGAGCTCATCTACGGCACCTGTGTGTTCTTTTTCATAGCCAAGATGACAACGAGAGCAAAGGTTACGCAAATGTTCATCAGCTGCACTATGCCCCAGTTCAGTCATCGCTTCAAAACCATCTGGGCTTGCCACTTCTCCAAAAATGTATTTATCTACCGATACAATACCATTATTGGTGGTCATCATCGAAGTTCGAATATTTTTAACTGCTTCACTATGGCAAACGCCACAAGCCTGTTCCATATTAGAAGCATTACCTGGAATTAGCACCATCCCTTTATGTGCTTCTTCTTTATTCGTTGAAAAACTATTACCAAAATGGCAGGTAGCACACCCAATTTGTGAATGAACCTCTCCCATTCCTATAACTTGGGAATGACAACTCACGCATTCTCCACCAATAGCTATATGCTCATTGGCTTGTTTTTTAGTTTCAACCGAAGAAGGTTTACCCAAGCTGTGTAAATACGTAAATAGACTAAAAATTAGTGCAACTGAAAATCCGATAAATAATAGAAGTAAAAGAGTTTTTTTCAACACCTTATTATGTCTTTAGTAAATTCATCAAAATAAAAGATTAAAAATAGGTTTAAAATGTATTGCAGCCATATAAACCAGAAAACAAATACCTTTTTAAATTCATCTTTTTTTCTGATATAGATCATATAATCACTATTATTTCTGATGTAATTTTGATACGTAATCAATTGGGTATCAGCTAAATTCTAGCATTTAGTATTTTTTAATTTTATAGAACCCAGGATTACCTCGCTAAAAGAGAGATTAAATTTTTAATTAATAATCGATTATTCTCATGCGTACAAATCGAAGACAGTTTATTAAAATTTCAGCATTGGGAGCTGGAGGTTTAGCCGCAGTAACCTCAACAACAAGTTTAGGAGGCTCATTCCTCGGCATTTTCGACTCGGCCGATCCAGGCCGTGACATTGATTTTAAGCGAACCGCAACGTATTGCGAAGTTTGCTTTTGGAAATGTGCCGCCTGGACTAATGTTGACAAAGAAGGAAACATCGTTAAAATAATTGGTAACGATGACGACCCGCATTGTAACGGACGTTTATGTCCACGTGGTACCGGTGGCGTTGGAATGTATAATGATTCCGATCGCTTAAAAACTCCATTAATAAGAGTAAAAGGAGAAAATGGAGCTGAAGACACTTTCAGAGAGGCAAGTTGGAAAGAAGCACTCGACTTGATTGCCTCTAAAATGAAAGGCATTAAAGAAAAATATGGAGCGGAAAGCTTTGCTTTATTAAAACATGGTTCTTCAGGTGCTCATTTTGAGCATTTGTTCAAGGCCTATGGTTCTGATACTATTGGTGAACCTGCTTATGCGCAATGTCGTGGCCCTAGAGAACAAGGCTTTGGAGCCACGTTTGGCAGTTGGGTTGGTTCGCCAGAACCAACAGACATTAGAGACACCAAGTGCTTGGTATTAATTGGCTCGCATATTGGCGAAAATATGCACAACACACAAGTGCAAGAACTGGCAGAGGCCATTGATAAAAACGTAACCATTATTACGGTTGATCCAAGGCTTTCTACGGTTGCAAGTAAATCTCAACATTGGTTACCGATAAAACCTGCTACTGATATTGCCTTAATGCTTGCTTGGATGCACGTAATAATTTACGATGAGCTTTATGATGATAAGTACATCAAAAAATATACCTATGGATTTGATGAACTTAAGCAACATGTAAAAAATTACACACCAGAGTGGGCCTATGGAATTACAACCATAGAACCAACTGTGATTAGAGAAACTGCACGTAAAATGGCAGATGCTGCTCCGGCTGTTATCATTCACCCTGGCCGACACGTTGTTTGGTATGGCGATGATACCCAACGCGAACGTGCAATGGCTATCTTAAACGGCTTATTAGGTTCTTGGGGTAAGCGTGGTGGCTTTTACTTGAAAGAAAAAGTTAAAATACCCAAATACCCTCAACCTGCATACCCTCACCCTAAATGGGGATGGGAAGAAGTGAGTGAAGATTTCCCATTAGCACAAATGGGATTAACCAACGAAATTATCAGGTCTTCTATACCGGAAGAAAACACAAAACACAAGGTAAAAGCCTGGTTTGTGAGCGGCACAAACTTACCTAAGAGTATCCCTGATACTAAGAACTTAGAAAAAGCATTAGACTCCATCGAATTTTTAGCTGTTTGTGATACCATGCCTATGGATGTTACAGGATATGCAGATGTGGTTTTGCCTGAATGTACCTACCTAGAACGATACGATAAATTAAGGTCTGCAACCAACAGAGAACCTTCTATTGCATTAAGAGCACCTGCTGTTAAGCCTAAATATAATTCTAAACCTTCGTGGTGGATGGCTAAAAAATTAGGGGAACGATTAGGACTTGAGGCCTACTTCGATTATAATGACTATTCTGAAGTAATCGACTGGCAATTAAGGAAACTAGGTTCGTCATTGAAAGAAATGAAACGACTTGGTGTTAAAAAATTCGACCGAACCAGCGGCCCTCTTTACATAGCCGATGGCGAAGATTACGAATTTGCAACTAACACGGGCAAAGTAGAATTATATTCTACCGAACTCGCTGATCTAGGGTTTGACCCAATGCCTAAATACACTGCTCATCCTGAACCAGAGCAAGGTTTTTACCGATTAATTTATGGTAGAGCTCCGATGCACACATTTAGTAGAACATCTAATAACCCTAACTTAAGTGAGTTACGAGATGAAAATAAACTATGGGTTAATCCTAAAGTAGCAAAACTTTGGAGCCTAAAAAACGATCAAAAAATCTACTTAAAAAACCAAGATGGGGTGGTAACAACCTTCCCTATCAAAGTTAGGATAACCGAACGGATTAGATGGGACTCTATTTATATGGTTCATGGTTTTGGAAACGCAAATAAAAAGCTATCTCGCTCCTATGGTAAAGGTGCCAGCGACACCGAAATGATTACCAATGTAATGATTGACCCAATTATGGGCGGCACAGGAATGCGTGGAAATTTTGTAACATTTATTATCGATCTAAAATCAGTTGAATCATGAGATATGCAATGGCGATAGACACAAAAAAATGTGTCGGATGTAGCGACTGTGTAGTCGCATGTCAAACAGAAAATAATGTACCTGAAGGTTTTTGTAGAGATTGGGTAACCGAATCTGTTTCGGGCACCTATCCACAGGTAGAAATAGAACTCCGCTCAGAACGATGTAATCATTGCGAAGATGCACCTTGTGTGAGATGTTGCCCTACAGGAGCAAGTCAGATAGTAGATGGCGGTATTGTAATTGTGGAGCACGATGAGTGTATTGGTTGTGGCGCTTGTATAGAATCTTGCCCTTACGATGCACGCTATGTGCACCCTGAAGGCTATGTTGATAAATGTACTTTCTGCTTACATAGAGTAACCGAAGGTTTACAACCAGCTTGTGTATCAGTTTGCCCTACTAAATGCATGTATTTTGGAGATATCGATGATCCTAACAGTGAAATATCCAATATGCTTAAAACGAGGAAACAAAAAACACTTGCCCCTGAAGCAGGTACTAATCCTCATATTTTTTACTTAGTATAAAATAATCATGAAAGAAGAAATTTTTATAAGCGGACGAAACCTTCCTCATATAGATCCACATCTTGAATTGTGGCATTGGCCAATTTCACTCTATTTATTTTTAGGAGGATTGGCTGCAGGAATCCTGTTTTTTGCAGCACTTGTCGTTCTTTTCAGAAAAGAAGATAAGTACATAGGTGCTGTAAAATATGCAACTATTATAGCTCCAATAGCTATTGGAGTTGGCCTTTTGGCTTTATTATACGATTTATCTCATGTTTGGTATGCTTGGAGACTTTATGTAACTATCAGGTTAGAATCTCCAATGTCGTGGGGAGCATGGACATTAATGGTAATTATGCCAATCTCCATACTTTGGACATTGAGTTATTTTAAAGAATACTTTCCAAAATGGAATTGGGATTTTGGGTTAATATCATACTTCGATTGGGTTATTGATTTCCTTATTTATCATAGACGAATTTTAGCCTGGATTTTAGTTCCTGCAACCATTTTATTAGGTATATACACAGGTATTTTACTATCTGCCTTTAATGCCAGACCTCTATGGAATAACCCCATTTTAGGCCCATTATTTTTAACTTCAGGTTTATCTACAGGCGCAGCAGCCATTATTCTTTTATCCAAATCTCATGCTGAAAGAAGAATGTTTAGCATGATTGATTTAGTACTAATCGGAACCGAGTTATTCTTAATTACTCACATGCTAATGGGTATGCTTGCAGGCTCACAAGTACAACATGAAGCTTCGCTCCTATTATTAGGAGGTGAATTCACGGTGTCCTTCTGGGTTTTTGTCATCATCCTTGGCTTAGCCTTTCCAGCCATACTCGAAATATTCGAGTTGGTTGGGTTTAAAGTACCAGCCATTATTCCAGCATTGTTAGTCCTTCTTGGAGGAGTTATGCTTCGCTTTATTATGGTAGAGGCAGGCCAACTTACCAGGTATTTGTATTGATATAAAACTAAAAATAACATTATGAGTTTTTGGAAAGAAAATAAAAAACATGTCTATTGGAACCCATATTTTGGTGGGTTTATGTTAGGCTTATTGTTAATTGCAACATTTTATATAACAGGTCGTGGGTTAGGTGCAACAGGTGCTACTAAAAGTGCTGTTATTACCACAGTTAAAACCATCGACCACGATTACGCACAACATTCAGCATATTATTCAAAATTCCATTTGGATGAAGGTAGAAACCCGATGAACAACTGGTTAGTATTTGAAACAATAGGTATGATAGCTGGTGCTTTTTTATCAGGTGCACTTTCAGGTAGAGTTAAGTTCAGAATTCAACATCCACCACATATTGCTAGCAATAAACGATTAATTTATGCTTCAATTGGTGGTTTGCTATTCGGATTTGGATCGCAGTTTGCAAGAGGATGTACGAGTGGTGCTGCCTTAAGTGGTTCTGCAGTGCTCTCTTTAGGAGGGTTTATTACAATGGCCGCTATATTTGGCACCGCTTATATAGTAGCCTATTTTTTTAGAAAAATTTGGATTAATTAATAGTAGAATTAGAAAATTATGGGACCTCTTACATATTTTGGAGAAATTTCAACAGAGTGGAACTACGTAATTGCCATTTTTATTGGTATGGCATTTGGGTATATTATGGAAGCCTCGGGCTTTTCCTCCTCACGAAAATTAATAGGTGTATTTTATGGCTATGATTTTGCCGTAATTCGCGTATTTATAACTGCAACATTAGTAGCCATCATTGGCTTACTCTATATGGGCTACTTTGGTTGGATAGATTATTCTGTACTATTCGTACACCCTACCTTTATATTTTCAGCTACAATAGGAGGTGTAATTATGGGGTTTGGCTTTATCATCGGTGGCTTTTGCCCTGGTACAAGCCTTTGCGCTTTAGCCATTGGCAAAATAGATGGCTGGGTATTTACTGTTGCCTTATTTGTCGGCATCTTCATATACTCACTTGTCTTTCCTTTTATAGAACCCTATTATAATATGGGCGATATGGGACACATTACTATATCAGAATACTTAAACATATCAAATGCTTGGTTTACATTCTGGTTTGCACTCATTTCAGTAGCTATTTTCTATGTTACTTCGGTAATTAGGAAAAAAGTAAAAGAAGTAAGGTATTAAATATTATAAAAATGTCAAAGAGATATATTTTACTCGCAATTGTTTTAATCGGTTCGGCTTTTGGACTAGTTGTATTACCCAATAAACACGATACAAATCAAATTCCAGCAGAGGAATTTTTAATAGATATTTATAACCCTGCTCGGTTTTTATCTACTCATCAAGTTGCAAAAAGGCTTATTGAAAGAGACCCAAGTATATTTTTGGTAGATGTTAGAACACCTAGTGAATTCGAAGAGTATTCTATTCCTGGAGCCTTTAATATTCCATTGGAGAATCTATTAGAAGAGGAATGGGCTGATTACTTAAGTCAAGATGGAGTTGATGTTGTTTTATTCTCCAATGGCGATATTTATGCAGATCAAGCCTGGACACTTATCGCTCAACAAGGAACTAAAAACCTGTACATAATGAAAGGTGGTGTTAACCAATGGTTTTCTACCATCATTCAACCTGTTGAACCTCCCGAAACTGCACCCTCAGAAGCATTTGATTTGTATGCTTTTGAAAAAGCAGCATCTATCTACTTTGGAGGTTCTTCTGCTAATGTAGAAAGCGCCACAACAACGCCTACTAAAAAAACGGTAGTTGTACGCAAAAAGAAAAAGAAAGCAGCCGAAGGTGGGTGTTAAAACAATTTATTACGCTCAACTAACAACATGAAAATTTTAAACTTTATTTATTGATATAATAAATCATTAAATGGTTGAATGGAGAAATGAGTGAAGGCAAGATAATAAGATGTTTGTGTTCAAATACTTAATTATTAAAGGATTTTCTAACATTCTAGAATTCAATCATGTTTATTAAAATGGACACCAAAATTCTTGTTTACCTCCAAAATGAGAATAAAAGCAATTAAACAATGGAAGAGTTAAAAAGAACAAGACGAATTACAATTGGGGTATTTGCATTTATAGCAGTAATTATAATCGGTTTAGCAACCCTGAAAAAACCAAAAGACATTTATCAGTTTTCTCCTCAACAAATGAATGAAGAGCTCAAGTTGATATATCAAGTTACACCTGAAAATGCAACTAAAATGCTAAAAGACACCATTAATAATGTATTTGTGGATGTACGAAGTATATATGATTTTGAAAAAGGTAGGATTGGTAACGCTGTAAATATTCCGATACCAATGTTTTTAAATGATGACAATAAAAAGTTATTTAATCAGTGGAAAAAAGATTCTGTAACTGTGGTATTCTATGGAAACGACCAACTGCAAGCAAATGCTCCTTGGATGTTGATGTACCAATTGGGGTACACAAACACAAGAGTGCTTTTAGGAGGTAAAAATTATTTAGACAAACAAATTGCTGGGCTACTCACAGAAAATTCAACATTTGAAATGGAAAACCCAGCAGTAGATTTTAAAGCAATTTTGGCAAAAGGTAGAAATGGGTCAAAAACCGCTACTACAGTTGCTCCAAAGAAAACGGTAGTTGTACGCAAAAAGAAGAAGAAGGCTGCCGAAGGTGGTTGCTAGTGTTATTGCTGAATATTAAGCAGCCAAGTAACGACTGCTCAGTTTGAACAGCTGGGCAGTTTTTTTATTTTCTAGGCTACAACTAAGAGTCAAAAAAAATGGGGCTGCTTTTGCAGCCCCTATCTCTAAACCAAACTAAAAACCTATCTTTATTCAACTGGGGCTAAAAGTTCCTTTTCAATAATTTCTTTCAATGCATTTTTAGGAAGTGCTCCTGCCTGCATTTTTGGAGTATCACTCATTGGAATAAACAACATACTTGGAATACTTCTAATTCCAAATGCTGCAGATAGCTCTTGTTCTGCTTCCGTATCCACTTTAAAAATATCAATCTTACCCTCAAACTCAGCGGATAATTCTTCTAATACTGGGGCTACCATTTTACAAGGACCACACCAATCGGCATAAAAGTCGATAATGGCTGGTTTATCACCTGCAAATTCCCATTCGGTTTTTGTTGTATAATCAAAAACTCTCTTTTTAAAATCTTCTGTACTTAATAATGTAGTTGCCATAATTAAAATATTTATACTGCAAAACTCCTGTAGATAATCATAAAATAATGTGATCCGAATCACAAGGACTATTCACAAATTTGTACGAAATTAGAGGAAATTTATAACAGTAATCTAAT
>JAMOMJ010000053.1 GCA_027067135.1 Cyclobacteriaceae bacterium | reverse complement strand
GCAATTAGCAGGCAGCAAGCTCATAAGAGTAATATTACCATATCTAATTATTCTGCCTTTAACACTTAGTTACCTGCTCATTACATTATTTAATAGAGATCATATATCTATAGATTTTGCCATATCTGTTTATACAGTCATCTTTATTTTATTATCTATCTGTTTTATATCTGTCATTGCACTAGCTGAAAATAAAGATGATTTATATAGAAATAAATTAGAAAAATCTTTGAAAGAAAAAAACGAAGAGTTAGAACAATATACCTATACTGTTTCTCATGATTTACAAGAACCTCTTCGTTCCATTACCAGTTTAATAAAATTATTTGAACAAGAATCCAAATCCAAATTAAATAAGGATGAAACTCAGTACCTAAGTTTGATTAATCAAGCAACAGGTAGGATGAGCATATTAATAAAAGATTTGCTTAATTTCTCTAAAGTTGGCAAAAATGGAAAACTTGAATTAGTTGACTGCAATAAACTAATTAATTTGGTACAAGACGACTTGGTTGCATCAATAAAGGAGAATAATGTTATTATTAAAGTAAACAAATTACCCAGTGTAATGGGTTATCAAATCGAGCTTAGGCTACTTTTTCAAAATATAATTAGTAATGCTATTAAGTTTATGCCTGCTGATAAAAAGCCCGAAATAAGCATATCAGCACAAAGAGAAAAGGACTTTTGGAAATTTTCTATTACAGATAATGGAATAGGAATTGCTGTTAACCAGCAGCAAAAAATATTTGAAATTTTTCAAAGACTGCATGCAAAAAGTGAATACGAAGGTACAGGTATTGGTTTAGCCCATTGCCAAAAAGTTGTTACGCTGCATGGTGGAACCATTTGGGTAGTTTCGCAGCTTAATGAAGGAAGCACCTTCTATTTTACAATTCCTGCTTAACACCTACCTTTACACATTTTATTTAGCGAATACCCTTCACTATTTCGTATTTTTGCAGTCATTTTATAAATACGCACCTATGGAAAAAATTGCTCCTTATAAGCCCAAAAATAAAATCCGTATTGTAACTGCGGCTTCGCTGTTCGATGGCCACGATGCCGCCATTAATATAATGCGCAGAATTATTCAGGCTACAGGGGTAGAAGTTATCCATTTAGGACACGACCGCAGTGTAGAAGAAGTTGTTAATTGTGCCATACAGGAAGATGCCAATGCTATTGCACTAACTTCTTATCAAGGAGGTCATAATGAGTACTTTACCTATATGTATGATTTACTTAAGGAAAATAACTCTGAGCATATAAAAATTTTTGGTGGTGGCGGTGGGGTAATCCTGCCCGAAGAAATTAAAGATTTACATACATACGGAATAGAACGAATTTACGCACCTGACGATGGTCGTAAAATGGGTCTCCAAGGAATGATTAACGATATGGTCGAACGCTGTGATTTTCCAACAGGTGCCAATTTGAATGGAGAAGTAAAAGGCCTTTCTACTAAAGATGTGCAGTCAATCGCCAAGCTTATTTCTGGCGCTGAAAACTTCCCTGAAGAGTCTGGCAAGTTACTAGACGAAGTACACACGCTTGCCAATAAAGCTACTACTCCTGTACTAGGAATTACAGGCACAGGTGGAGCAGGGAAATCATCTTTAGTAGATGAATTAGTGCGTAGATTTTTAAACGACTTTGAAGATAAAACGATTGCCATTGTTTCGGTTGACCCTTCCAAGCGTAAAACAGGCGGAGCTCTGTTAGGCGACAGAATTAGAATGAATTCGATTAATAACGATCGTGTTTACATGCGCTCCTTGGCCACTCGTCAATCGAATTTAGCACTTTCAAAGCACGTAAATGAGGCCATTCAAGTACTAAAGGCCGCTAATTACGATCTTATTATTTTAGAAACTTCGGGCATTGGCCAGTCGGATACCGAGATAACCGACCATTCTGATGTGAGCCTATATGTAATGACGCCTGAATATGGGGCAGCTACCCAACTTGAAAAAATCGACATGCTCGATTTTGCAGACATTATTGCCATTAATAAGTTTGATAAACGTGGCGCCTTGGATGCTCTGCGAGATGTAAAAAAGCAGTACCAGCGCAACCATAACCTCTTCGAAGAAGAAACAGAAACAATGCCTGTGTATGGCACCATTGCCAGTCAGTTTAACGATCCCGGCATGAATTCCCTGTATCGTAAAATAATGGACACGATAGAGGAAGAAATGGAAGGTTCGTTGCACTCTGGTATGCCAGAAGAGAAAAATGTATCCAAAAAGCAATTCGTTATTCCTCCGAATAGAACTCGTTACTTATCAGAAATTTCTGAGAATAACAGAGGCTATGATACATGGGTAAATACTCAAAAAGAAGTTGCTCAAAAACTATACAGCATCCATACTACTTCAGAGATAGTAAAAGGAGAAAAAGATTCAAATACCGCAGAGGCTCTTGCTAAAACGTATCAAAAAATTGAGCTTGACTTAGATCCTAAAAACAAGCAGATTATAAAAGAGTGGCCTGCAAAGGTTAAGAAATATAAAGACCCTGAGTACACCTTTAAAGTGAGAGATAAAGAGTTGGTAATTAAAACACATACCACTTCCCTATCTCAAAATGAAATTCCTAAAATATCCTTACCTAAATACGAAGCGTGGGGCGATTTGCTAAAATGGAATTTGCAAGAAAATGTCCCTGGAGAGTTCCCTTTTACTGCCGGTTTATTCCCATTTAAGCGCGAAGGCGAAGACCCAACTCGTATGTTTGCAGGCGAAGGTGGCCCTGAGCGCACCAACAGGCGTTTCCATTACGTAAGTAAGGCTATGCCAGCCAAAAGGCTTTCTACCGCATTTGATTCAGTTACACTTTATGGCAGCGACCCAAACATACGCCCCGATATTTATGGCAAGATTGGCAATGCAGGAGTATCCATCTGCTGTTTAGACGATGCAAAAAAACTCTACTCCGGATTTAACCTCTCTGACCCGCTCACTTCGGTAAGCATGACCATCAACGGCCCTGCTCCTATGCTGCTTGGCTTTTTTATGAATGCTGCCATCGACCAGCAATGTGAACTATACATTAAAGAAAATGGGCTTGAAAAAGAAGTTACTAAGAAGATAGAAGCTATTTATAAAGCTAAAGGAGTAACTCGCCCTAGCTACCAAGGAGATTTACCAGAAGGCAATAACGGGCTTGGCCTGATGCTTTTAGGCATCACAGGTGACCAAGTATTGCCGAAAGGAGTCTATGATAAAATAAAGAAAGAAACACTTACCAAAGTTAGAGGAACCGTTCAAGCAGATATCTTAAAAGAAGACCAGGCACAAAACACATGTATTTTTTCCACAGAATTTGCCTTGAAATTAATGGGCGATGTGCAAGAGTATTTTATTAATAATGGGGTTCGGAATTTCTATTCAGTTTCTATTAGTGGGTACCATATAGCCGAAGCGGGTGCAAACCCTATTTCCCAATTAGCCTTTACATTAGCCAATGGATTTACCTATGTTGAGTATTACATCAGCCGTGGCATGGATATTAATGAGTTTGGCCCTAACCTATCATTCTTCTTCTCGAATGGAGTCGATCCGGAATATTCAGTTATTGGCCGTGTTGCTCGCAGAATTTGGGCCAAAGCCATGAAGCTAAAATATGGTGCAAATAAAAGAGCGCAAATGCTCAAATACCATATCCAAACCTCGGGTCGTTCGTTGCACGCCCAGGAAATTGATTTTAACGATATTAGAACTACACTCCAAGCATTATATGCCATAAACGATAATTGTAATTCGTTACACACCAATGCCTATGATGAGGCCATCACTACTCCTACGGAAGAATCAGTTCGAAGGGCAATGGCTATTCAGTTAATTATAAACAAAGAGCTTGGCTTATCTAAAAATGAGAATCCTATTCAAGGGTCGTTCATTATTGAAGAGTTGACAGATTTAGTAGAGGAAGCTGTTTTGCAAGAATTTGATCGCATCACAGAACGTGGTGGTGTGCTTGGTGCTATGGAAACGATGTACCAGCGCAGTAAAATTCAAGAGGAAAGTCTTTATTACGAAACCTTAAAACACACAGGCGAATTTCCAATCATTGGAGTTAACACTTTCTTAAGCTCAAAAGGATCCCCT
>JAMOMJ010000052.1 GCA_027067135.1 Cyclobacteriaceae bacterium | reverse complement strand
TCTCTTGATTGAGAGCAGTTTTAAAACTACTCCAAGAAAGAAGAAAGGGCCGTTAGCTCAGCCGGTAGAGCAGTTGACTTTTAATCAATTGGTCGAGCGTTCGAATCGCTCACGGCCCACCATATTTTTCAAAGGCTTAGCTCACGCTAAGCCTTTTTTGTTTCTGGCATTGTGACGTAGATTTTGAAAACCCATTTGAATTTTCAGAATACTTCGCCAAGTGTGTGCTACTTAGGTGCGCATAACGCCTCACCATTTCTGCACTTTCCCAACCTCCCAGTTCCTGTAAAACATTCATAGGCGTTTCATTTTGAGCGTGCCATGAAGCCCATGTGTGCCTCAGGTCATGCCACTTGAAATTTTCAATTCCAGCTCTTTTTAACGCCTTGTACCATGCTTTAGTTGTTAACTGTTTAATTGGTTTTTCGCGATACGTAAAAGCATATTGTGAATGTCGTCCTCTTACCTTGAGAAGAACATCCATTGCTTCAGAATTAAGTGGAACACAGATTGCTTCTCGCGCTTTTGCTTGGTCTGGATGTATCCAGCAAACAGAGCGCTCTAGATCAATTTGTGACCATTCTAAATTCTTGGCATTACTTTGCCTTAGTCCGGTGGCTAAAGAAAATCTTACAACTAACGATAAATGCTCAGGAAGCTCATTAATTAAACTTTGTGCTTCTTGATAAGTTATCCATCTGATTCTTCGCTTTGGTTCTGGAAGAAGTCTGATGTGAGGAATTTTATCAATCCACTCCCAGTCATTCTTTGCTTTTCGAAGTATGCTTTTTAATAAAGCTAAAATTCGATTTACACTAGCGTTTGAAACACCTTCACTTAATCGCGATTGTTTAAGGTAATCAACAAAATCACGATTAATATCTGAAAGATTTTTGGTGCTAAGGTACTTATGCAACCAGTTCAGATGATATAAATCAGTTTTGTGACTTGCCTTATATTTTGTCTCATTTATAAATCTAACGACTGATTCTTGCCAGCTTCTATCAGGTTTTTCTCCTAATTTGTCAAATTTCCAAAGTTTTGCTTTAAACGTATCGTGAAATTGTTGCGCTAGTTTTCTGTCTTTAGTGCCAGAAGAGCTTCGTATTCTTTGCCCATCTGGTGTTGCGACATCGATCCAGTACATTTTTCCGCGTTTAAATAGTGACATAATTTATTCTCCTGTAGAGAGTCACTTCGCGGTATTTCCACTCGGTTATGATAATTCGAACGAATGTATGCAACAAGGTCTTGTTTAAGAAAAACCCATTTTTTTGCTGGCTTGGCAGCTCTAATTTTTCCAGATTTAATTTTTGCACGTAGTGCAGATGTTGACATGTGAAGAAAGGTTGCAGCATCTGCTAGATTCAATGTTTCGTTGTTCATGTGTGACTCTTAAATATTAAAATTGTTGGTTTATTTGTTCTGAACGAACAATATATTCACCGTCACTATTGTGATGCTGTGAGGTTTAATGTGAGAACATTAAACATAAAGGTGCTACTTATACGCGAGCTACGTTAAAACAAGTCTAATTAATAAAAGTATTACTTTCAAAAAAATTAAAAATAACTTTTTGGCTTAGCTTCCTAGGTAGGTAGCAATAATTTGCTCTCGACCGTGTCCAAGTTCAGAAGATATTTTTAATCTAGCATTTTTGTCTAGATCTCTTTCTGCTTTGGTCATGCCTCTTTGCCTTTTTCCACCGCAAACGGGGCAATTGTTACCAGTTAGAGTTTTATAGCGATCTTGAGCATATTGATGTCTTAATCCGTGAGCTTTACCTAAACCGCTTTTTTTTACTTCGTATTGATAAGTTTTTAAATGTTCTTTGTAGCTTTTATTTGCTGGAATGAGGGAATTATTTCCATATTTGCTCTTAAGGTCATCGATTAATGTACGTTGATCTTTGGTGAGTATGGGTATTTCTCGATAGACATTTCCTTTACACCAGTTGCTTTTTAAAGCTATCCTGTCTCCTCTGTCTGCAAAAAAAGGATTGAACTTCATGGATTCTTCTCCCCTAGCTCCAAACAGAGACTGAACACGTAAACTGTCTTTGACATTCTCGTTATCAATTCGATCTAAGTTTTTTTGCTCTAAACGAATAGCTTTATTTATATTGCTTATATTAACTCTATTTTCTATCCCCAATTTTTGATTATTAGGAATCTTGGAAGCTACGTTTTTTTTATTTCCTAACCACCTTAGATGGCTCATTCTATTTTTTATTGTGCCACTTGATTTGCCATCGTTTTTCCAATGATTTACAAATTTACTGATAGTTTTTTCAGTAAGTAAAGAATTTATAGTTATACGTCTAAAGCCGACTTCTTTTGACTGATTGACGATTGTTTTAAATGTTTCTGATCGAGCTTTTTGAGTTGAAAAACTGCCGTCGCGATTGCTCTTTATTACTTGTTTAATTTCCCATTCCAGCTTATGCATATAATATTTTCTCATTTTCAGTGTAAAAACATGTGTTTAGTGTTGTTCATCAGTCGGCGACATTAATATCGTCGAGTCCACTGTGGAAAAGTGGCTAAGGATGAAAATTAAAGAAAGGCCAAAATTTGGCTGGTTATAAATATCTCTGTTGAGCGCTCTCTATAACGAAGTTGTTTTATGCATAAGCTAATATTCCTTTTTTATAGTGATAAAAGTGAATGCTCAAAAGTTTTTGAATAATATAATATTTTCAAACTAGTTTAATATTGAGTAATGGAAAGCTCTAAGAGCAAATGTTTGATTAGAAACGCACAGATTATAAAAATCATTTTGTTTCATTTAATAAACATTAATTTCTTAAATCGTAGTAATAAAAATTACTAGATTAGATGTTTGCGTGAAACGACAACAAACTATTATTCGCCTGATTAACTGTTAGCAGTTATATCTGTTGCGATGATTATTACATAAGAATAATCTTAAAGATGTTGCATTAAGACTGCAACGGGTCGGGATACGCATGACGTATCAATAAAATCAAATTACTAATATATTTAAAGTTCGTCAAGTTTTTTTTTGTGTTCATTAGTCTAATTTATTGGTATTTTAGGTAGCTTGAAATGTACTGTTTTTAATAAAAAAGGGCTAAATCACGGCGTTGTCACTGGTGATTTACGCTCTTTATCCCTTTCGCAGTGCGCTTAGGCGCATACGTCACTGTCTAAAGTCGCTTTTAGCGACGACAGTGACGTATGCTAGTGCTTTATTCTCGGTAACTTTCTATGTTATATAGAAAATAGGCAAAATTCTAAATAAGATAAGAGAGGTATTTTATACATTAGTCTATTATTTATAGATTTTCTAAATATCATATAGAAAAGGAGATTTACTATATGATTTAGTTTGTTAAAGACAAATAAAAACTATTTATTCTCTTTTTTTAAATTATTTTTAATAGCTACTTTCTTAAAGCAAATAATGTGCTTTATGCGCATGAATACTTATAGCAATTGCTCTACCTTGTTTGTGAATTTTTTAATATGACCTCGTTGAAATGAACCAGCTAAGCCTTTAACTTTTATCCAAAAACGAGTGTCGTGGATTTCAGATACTTTGTACCAATCACCTTCTATTTTTACGGAAGTTGTTGTTGTGTTAAATTGTTTATTAAATTTTTTCATATTGAATTTCTCTTTATATCCATCACATAATTGTGAGGAACTACTATTTACTCAATAGTTAAATAAGCCTAGCCAGAACCAGCGCTAAATCTATCTGCGGCACGTATTTTTTCGTAAACATCGAGTTTAGGAATAGAATCATGACTACTTGGTTTCCATGCAATTAGATACCTTAAAGCAATAGCTAAATCACTATTCTCTTGTTCAAGCCAATTCAAATGTCCTGATAAGACTTCTAAATTTAGTTGGTCGTGATGAAGAAGCTGACCTTGAGTAGTTCTAGTCATTTTAGAAAAAGTTTTTATTTTTCCAGCATCATGTAATAATCCAGCAATAGCACCTAAGTATCTGTCACTCTCTGGAATACTTTGATCTCGAAAAACTTGCCATGCAACATCAACACTATGTACGAATAGCCCACCAAGATAAGAATGATGATGATTGAGGCTAGCAGGAGCTGTCGAAAAATCATTATAAAACTCTTCATCTTTAAACAGCCGAAACAAAAATTCTTGTAATATTTTATTAGGCATCCACCCCATCATTGCTTTTAACTTTACTTGGGCTTGTACAGTTTCTTCTTGGTAGTTGTTTGTGACTTCAATTGAAGTAGAGCGTACCTGCCAGTTCCCAAAATATTTCACAAATTGCCCTTTTAGTGAAATTGTTTGCCCATGACATAGACGTTCTAAGCTATTGCAAGAATCAGCCCAAGCAATAACTCGAATTGGTAGTGAGCCTAGTTTAATTTCAAACATCTGATATGCACTATCACTCTTAGTAGTCCGCGATAAAGGGTTCTTAACGGTGAATTCACCAGAGATATATTCGCCCATACTTAATTGTGCTGTATTCATTAGTGCCTATCTCCTTTGTTTGAAAGAAACAAATCAAAATCCTCGACTAAAAGAGGCATCACACATTCCGCTAGTCGATAATTTGGATTGGCTAGATATTCCAGTATCCATGTTTCGATAGTTTGCTGTTCCGTCAAATATTCTTGAGGGCTGTTCTTCTTATATGAGTAAGCAAACATAAGTGTGCTTACTAATTTTTGAAGATTTACGTTTTTGGTTGTTTTATTGGTTTCATTTATCATGGAATATACTATAGTGGCAACTGCCACCATGGTCAATCAAGCAACCCTACCGCCCATCGTAAAGTTTGGTATAGTCTTTTATCAAATATCAAGGCAGTTATCATGACTAGAAATAAAACAGACTTTTCAAAAATCCTGACTGAGTTAAGGGAAAAAGGATTGAATGATTACAAGATGGCTGAAGCTACTGGGATTGACCGAACCACTTTATCTAAGCTACGGACAGGGGATAGAAAGACAATTAATTATGATGACGGTGTTGCAATAATGGGAATATATAAAAGTGAAATGTAAGCTTAGACAAGGCTTCTATGCCAATTCATCTCTTATTGTTGTGCCAAATTTATTTGAGAGAAGTAAGAAAGATTGATATAAATTTTGACAATTATCATTAAATAAGAGTATCTTGCTGATTGCTATTTTAAATATCTGAATGATTCCACTTTGGAATATTCCCAAGTCATAAAAATAATGCTCATAGCACTATGATACGACCATATACAAATTTACTTTGTATCAGTTGTTTATTTTCATGCACAAAAGGAAGGTGAAGATGTTTAGTAGCGCGCTAGAAGTTTCGAAATATCGCTTTACGCTAGAAGCTGTCGATAATATAAGCTTGCCAATCTATAAAGGTTCAACTTTTCATGGTGGCTTTGGTCGCGCGTTGATGGAAATATCGCCAATCTGGGCTCAATACTTTTTCAAACCTGGTTTAGGTGAAAAAGGGGATTGGCCAAAACCTTTTGTAATACTTCCTCCCTTAGATAGCAGAGAAAACTATCCCAAGGGGCATCAATTCCATTGTGAGCTAACCCTATTTGGTGAAGCAATTCAACATTACGCGATAGCACAGGCAGCTATCGAGTATCTAGGTATGCAAATGGGCTTAGGTTATGAACAAGGTAAATACAAAGTCATCAATATTGTTCAAAGCAACTACTCACCAGAAAATATAAAAATAAACTCAAAAGATAACAGTACGATTAAGCTATGCCTGCCAACACGTTTACGCTTAAAAGAAAATAACAAACTACAACGACACCCCCCCACTTTTTCACTGTTTTGTGCAAGATTACTAGGACGTTTAAAAACGCTAGAAACAGCCTATGCTGGTACACAGAGCGATTATCAAGAGCTAATCCATTCAGCTAAGGATATTAAAATGGGTAACACTAGTACTAAGTGGGACGATTGGGATCGGTTTTCAGGTAGTCAAAGAAAGTGGATGAAGTTTGGAGGACTAATGGGAGAAATTAGTTATAAAGGTGATTTGCAACCCTTTATGGATGTATTGAGTTTAGGGGAATGGATACATATTGGGAATAAAACCAGTTTTGGGTTGGGGAAGTATAAAATGGAGTGTCAGGGAGAGAGCATTTAATGGAAAAGCTTACAGCAACTTTTAGAATTGTTACCCCCATGTTTATTGGTGGCGCAGATCAAAGCCCCTCCGATGGTATTAGGCCACCTTCAGTAAAAGGCGCGTTACGGTTTTGGTGGCGAGCACTTAATTGGGGGAAGTTTATAACAGACTCTAAAAATAATAATGAGCAACAAGCTCTGCGGGCATTGCATATTAAAGAGGCTGAGTTGTTTGGTTCGGCAATTAATGGTAAAGAGGGCGGGCAAGGGTGCTTTTTACTTTCTATAGAGCAACCTCAAAACATACAAGCTACTCAACCGGATTGGGGAAATGGGAATGCAGGGGCAAAATATTTAGGATATGGTCTTTTTGAAAATAATCCACGAGGTGCATTAAGGGAAAATCAAAGCTTTAAAGTGAAGTTGGTTTTTAAGGGTAGTATTGAAACTACAATAAAAGATGCCCTAGTAGCGCTTGGTCTACTAGGTGGTTTAGGTAGTCGTAATCGACATGGCTTAGGAAGCATTTGCTTAGAGAGCATTGTAACAAAAGATAACAAAAATAGTTGGATGAAAAAGAATAATACAGCAGGGTATATTCAACAGATACAGGATTTACTACAAAATAAACTATCAGCACCTAACCCTGCTCCATTTACAAGTTTTGATAACAAAACGCGAGTAGAAAAACTATGTTTAGCTAACTCAGATTTAACTGCTCTTAATAAATTAGGTGAAACATTGATGATGTATAGAAGTGCTGGGAGAGCAGGAAGAGTACTTGGCAATCACACTGAACAAAACTTCAAGGAAGATCATGACTGGAAATATAGATCTCAGAATAAGGAGAAGAGGTGGGATGATAATAATCTTCCTAATAACTTTCATCCAAAGAGGGTAGTTTTTGGACTCCCTCATAATTATGGGGGGGGGAATAATTCAGTAAAGCCAGAAAGTTTAAATAGACGTGCATCTCCTTTATTTATGCATATTCACCAAATAAATGAGAATAGTTTTATAGCAATAAGCATATTCTTTCCAACGTTGTTTCTCCCCAATGGTGAAAGAATTAGTGCAGGAGGCAATATGGTTGCAAATAATATCAATTATAGTGTAATTACTGATTTCCTCGATGGAAAAGGCGGCGGGAACGGGAGTATTCTTAATCCTCCACGATTCCCTAATAGAGAAGAAATATGTAGAGGGAGTGAAGCATGAGTAATAAACACTACTTTCACTTCACCCTAGGTCCTGTACAAAGTTTTGTATCTCAAGCTCGTCGAACACGTGATTTTTGGGCGGGTTCATTTTTACTATCATGGCTTTCTGCGGTCGCTATTAAAGCGGTAATTCACCAAGAAAATAATAATGCAGATGTTATTTTATTTCCAAAGGCTAATAAAGAATACTTGGCCTTTATAGAGGGAAAAGGCAAAGGGAAACCTCCCAAACAAGGCAGTATTCCAAATCGCTTTAAAGCAGAAATTAATCTTGATACTTTTGAGCCAGAGCAAGTGACAGAGGCGGTACAAAAAGCTTGGGTAGAATTGGCTAATCATATTTGGAAAGAAGATATTTTGAAAGTATTGGGAGAGAATCCGATATTAGAACAAGTAGGCAAAGTTTGGGAAAGACAAATACCTGCCTTCTGGGATATTAGCTGGGTCATTACACCTGAAATTATAGATAGTTCTGCCTTAGATGAACGAAAGAATTGGCGCACTTACGTTACGCCCCCCGAACCTGGTGTGAAGTGTTCTATGATGAATGGCTGGCAAGAGTTGTCGGGTATTAAACGCCCGAATAAAAGCCAACATGATAAATTTTGGGGCGAGCTTCGTAAAAAAGATAAGAATGGAATCAAGAATGATATAAAAGAAAATGAATACCTTTGTTCAATCGCCTATATTAAACGCCGTTTTAGTCGCTATTTTAATGATAGTTTTATCATTGAAATGCCACAAAAATGGATTCTAGAAGGGTGGGAAGTGCCCAGTGGTGTGCCATCAGTATCATATTTGTCCGCTGTACATTGGTTGGAACAGGCTAATACATATTGCGATAAAGCGTTATTAAAAAAGTTTCATGATGAAGCCAAGAAACTCACAGGTGAGTATGGAGAATGGCAAACAGACATTAAATGTTTGCGTAATGGTGAGGATAAAAAAAGTAAATATTTCAATTCACTGGATGGCAATGTTTTCTATCGTAATAATCTTGAAAACAAGAATATGTTTCCAGATGAAGAGCAACAGAAACAAGCTGAAAAGGTACTCGAATTACTGAAAGAAATTAACTCAACAAAAATTAAATCAATAAAAAACTCATTTACAAAAACACTAAGTCCCGCAACTCCTTTCTACGCCATCTTAATGATGGATGGTGATTCACTCGGTAAAAACATGAGTGACACTGATAAGCAAGACATTATAAGCCAAGGTTTATCAACCTTTACAGAAGAGGTTGAAGACATTGTTTATAACAATAATGGCTTCTTAATTTATGCTGGTGGTGATGATGTACTGGCTATTTTACCCTTAGAAAATGCTATCCCCTGTGCGAGAGAACTAAGGACTTTTTACAATACTTGTTTTGAAGGTAATGAAACACTACAAACCAGCCTTTCAGGTGCCATTGAATTTGTACATAACAAAACCCCTTTAACGAAAATATTAAAAGATGCTCATCAATTGTTAGATGATATTGCAAAAGAGAAAACAGGTCGTGATGCACTCGCTATTCGAGCTTGGAAACCTGGTGGCTTGCAACAAGAGTGGGCGCAACCATGGGAAATAGCACTTAACCCAGACACAGGTATAACGTATTTAGAAGAGATAGCTACAGATTTTAACAACCAAGATGATGATAGCTTCTCAAGTAAATTCCTATTTAAGATACGTGAGCGATTTAATACGTTAAATCCAATAGATGAAAAGAAAGATCAGTTACTCGATGAAGAACTAGCAAAAAGTCTCATGGTGATGGAGTATTTAAATTCAAATAATAATAAAAAACTAAGCATGGCTGATGCTAAAGCAAAGATAGAACCTCTATTAATTCAATGCCGACCCATTAAACGAGATATAGAAAAATCTCTGGACTCTAAAAGATGGGAGAAAAGCAAACGACTAGAAGCAGGCGGCGCATTACTTATTCGCTTTTTAGCGCAAAAGGGAGCGGAATAATGACTGAAAAAACAATTAATCTAAAAGCCGTAGACAGTTGGTTTTTTCGTGAAACCAAGCCGATGAATGCAGGGGGTGATGCACAAAGTATTTTCCCGCCGGGTATAAGAACCGTAGCAGGTGCAATCCGTACATGGATTGGTGAAAAGGAGAATGTAGACTGGAAAGCATATAAAGAGAATGATAAACACCCCTTACGCAAAACTATTGGTTCAAATAAAGACGGTGACTTAGGTGGATTAAGCTTTAAAGGAGTATGGATAAACAAAGATGGAGCAAGACTCTATCCCGCTCCATTACATTTACTAAAGAAAGAGCAACAACTTTATCAGCTCATACTCAATGAAGAAGGAACGCATTGTGATTTAGGCAAAAATATTCGCCTACCTAAACTCCCCAGTGACGACGCAAAGGGCAGCAAGCCCTTAGAAAACACATGGATAGATGCAAGTACTTATCAAATCCTGCTACAAGGAGAGGCAGTAAGCTACGATAAAGAGAACTGTGGAAATGACAATAAGCATTTTTTTAACCTAGATTCTATTTTTACTTCAGAATCTCGAACAGGTCTAGCAAGGGATAATACAAAGCGAACCGCGATAAAGGGAAACCTATATCAAGCACAGCATATCCGTCCACAAGCTGATATAAGCTTAGAAGTTGACATCAAAGGCTTGCCTGAAAGTTGCCAACAAGGATCAGCCCTTGTCCGTTTAGGAGGAGAAAGCAGAGGTGCAAGTCTTCACGTTAATGAACAATCAGCCTCTTTAGCGGTTATAGACACTAAAAATATTAATGTAGCAGAAACCCAAGGCATTATTATTTATCTACTGTCAGCGTTAGAAATGACCTATGAAGATTACAAAATAAAACCACTCCCAAGCTTTAAATTAAAAGAAAAAGAAGAAGCAGATACAAGCTATTGGGAAGGAAAAATAGAAGGCATTCCTCTCAAATTACACGGGGCAGTAGTCGGTAAATCCATTCGTGATGGTGGCTGGGATATGGCAGAACGCAAACCAAGAGATGATAGGAGCCTCATCCCCGCTGGAAGCCTGTATTACTGTGAGGTAGTTGATGGCGATATAGCAAAAGCGATTAATGCCATACATGGCAAACAACTGGGCAAACTACAACAATATGGTTATGGACAACTAGCCGTTGGCATCTGGAAAAAAGGATAAAAAACATGACACAAGAAACAACACACGCAAGCACAATACTTGGCCTAATGGCACAAACCTCGATACATGCAGGAACAGGGCAAAATACAGGAGTCATAGACCTACCCATACAACGTGAAGGGCATAATGGCTGGCCCTGTATTTTTGGTTCAGCCGTTAAAGGTGCGTTAAGAGTAAAAGCAGAAGAAAGTAAGCTTGCAGAACTAACGACAGTTTTTGGCCCTGATACTAAAAAAGCGAGCGAACATGCAAGTGCCATTATGGTGAGTGATGCACGAATCGTATTATTGCCAGTACGCTCTCTCACTTCACAGTTTAAATGGGTAACTTGCCCATCTGCTATTCATCGTTTATACGAAGATATGCTGCGTTTTGAGGTGGCAACTAACGAAGATAAGCCAGAGCTGCTTACCATTAATAAAGGTACTGCTCTTTCAGTAGAAGACAGTGATGATGTGTTTTTAGAAGAATATCGTTTTACGGTCACTCAACAAAACTTACCAAAAACCTTAGCTTTACTTACCAAACTGATAAATAAAGAAAATGTTGAAGGTGTACTAAAAAAACAGTTACTGATACTTTGTGATGATGATTTTAGCTACCTCGTACAACATGCCACACCCGTAACCCCACATATTGTGATTGAGTCAGAAAACAAAGTGGCAACCAACCTCTGGTATGAAGAAACCTTACCCCCTGAAACATTACTCTATATAGGGATTAGTGCATCTAAATCAAGAAATGAAAAAAGCTCACTCAATGCTCAGGAAGTATTAGGGTGTGTAACAGGTCTATTTGCTGAAAAGCCGTGGTTTCAAGTGGGGGGGAATGAAACCGTCGGCATGGGTTGGTGTGCCGTAAAAAATGCAAAAGGAGGTGTGTAATGATTCAAACAATACAACAAGAACGTGCCAAATTTGCGCTAGATAAAGTGAATACAGCAATCACTGATAATGTGAATCAGAAAGAATTTAAGAGCTATGCATCAGGATTACCTGCCATGATACATATGAATGGCCTAGGTCAAGCAGCTGCTTTTTATAAATCAAAAGTAAAGAGTAATGAGCACCAGATTTTATACGCGATTTTATCGGAGTGGTTAGCAGCAGAGGGTCAACCGTATTACGACAGTAGTTTACCTACTAATAAAAAAAGGGACTTACTTGAAGGGATTACAATGTTAGATATGGCAACGTATCAACTTGCACAAGCAGAAGCATTAGCCTTAACGGATTGGGTGAAAAAATTTGCTAAAGCTTTTATGGAAGAGGAGTAGCCCATGCCAACCCCACTTTATGCAGGACATGACCAGCCTAGTAAACCAAGCAAAGGTTTAGATGCTCACAAAGGCTTATGGTTTGAACATTTTTTTAATGAGTATGATGATAGTTGGAACGTGAATGGTGAAAATGCAAAGAAAAACTGGATAAAAACAGTTGAAGGTTTTTGTGGAGATAAAGACCAGTTAGAAACCAATGCAATATTACAACGACAACTCTGTACGGACTTAAATGGAAAATCAAAAGCCTTTAAAAACAACTGGCATTTTATTACAGGCATGGGAAATCCACACCCTGTAGAAAATGGCATGAGTTGGCATCCTACACTAGGTGTACCTTATTTAACGGGTGCAAGTGTTAAAGGGTTAGTAAGAGCTTTTGTTGAGGAATGGTCAGACTTAAGTTCGAATTTAAAAAAAGAAATGATATACCGCTGGTTTGGTAGTGACCATAAAGCACCTGATAAACAAGAGAAAGAAAACCAAGCAGGTTGTTTTATCTTTTTTGATGCTTTGCCAATAAAGCCTGTAACTCTCCATACCGATATCATGACTCCCCATATGGGAAACTGGTATTCCGATGGAGGTGAAATTAGCAGTGATACACCAAGAGATACAAAAAATAGTTATGCAGAAGCATTACCTGCTGATTGGCATAAGCCAGTTATCATTCCATTTTTAGTTGTTAAGCATGCTAGCCTGCAATTTAGTATTGCTCCAAGGCCTCATGCGAATATTAGCCCAGAAGACATTCAAAAAGAACTTCCTGAAGTTATGAAAATGCTGGACAACGCACTAGAATATTTAGGGGGCGGAGCAAAGACAGCAGCAGGGTATGGACGGTTTGATAGTGATGAAATGGCTGAAAATAAATTAAAAAAAGAAGTTAAAGCTAAAGCTATTAGTAAAATCAAGGATCCTATTGAAGCATTTAAAGCATTAATAAATGATATGGAGGAGAAAAAAATAGCAGAAATGTTTGGAAAAAGGTTTAGTAGAACAAAAAAAGAGTTTTCTGATAAAGAATGCGATTTTAATGAAATTATCAAAGTGTTAATTGAGGGAAAGCGCAATATGATTAACAATTGGAAGCCTAAAGATAAGCAAGAAAAAAATACTGCTCAGGGTAAAGCTTATATCAAGCTTAGTAAATATTTTGGTGATAGTTGAATAAAGTTTAATAACTAGGGTTTAGATATATGCAGTTTTTGAAATCAATATTTATGTACAGTATGAAATCACGATGGTTGTTTTTACTACTTTTTTTGGGTGCTGCCGCCATCCTTGTTTTTGACCTATATAGTTTAGTTAGCCCAAAAGATTTATCTAATATTGCAAATGTTAGAAACAATTTATGGACCCCAATACTAGAGCATTATATTGCTTTTGGTACATTCTTGGCGGCCTTAGCAGCCTGGTTTAGCAGTGTTAAAAGAGATTGGATAGAAGGATTGCCAAAGCGCTTATCTGTGAAGTTTTGGCATGATGGAAATATAGTTATGCAATGTGATTATGCATATTTATCAGGGGAATCTGATATTAGACAAATGGGACAACAAATAGGTGCTCAAATAAGTTCTGAATACCAACTAAAGTTTAATGCAGCAGAAATAGTCTGGAATGAAGAACCAATAGTTTATGGTTTTAGTCAAACTCAAACAAAGAGCAATTATTTTAAAGGAAAGTTTCCTTTTAGACACTACTCTGTTAAATATGAGTTATCAGTTTTGCCAGCTACTCTCCAAAAAAATCATAGATATTTATGGTTACCTCCTTTTGATAAGAGGTTAGATGAAAAGGATATTGGGGGGGATTTACAATACAATAAAAGAATAAAAATAAAATCTAGCGAGTATGACGGCCAAAATGAAAATCCTTGATTTATCAACCTACTACAAAGAAACCGCAAAACTAGCCGATCTTGAAATCTACAAGAAAAAAGCCATCGAAGAAGCAGGCGAAGGTAATGGAATTATACTAACAGGCACAGTCCCAGTATGGCTTTATTTGGTGATTTCTCATGCAGGGCAAAGCAAAAAAATTAGTTTGTACCTTACCCGTTACAGGAGACGTTGATATTTTTGATCATAATCCATTTTAGATTTATTTCTATGATTTAAGAATGATACTTCTTTTATGTTTAGTGTATTAGTACAAGTTACTTGATACACATATCACTAATGGAATTCAATCATGTCAACCGCAACCCTAGAAGATGTAATACACCCATCAACACTTTACGAAGCATGGGAAAGAGTGCGGGCGAACGATGGGGTTGGTGGTGTTGATCGTGTATCAATCAATGATTTTAAAGCTGATCTTGATAACAATATAGACACACTAATCAGCGAAGTTAATTATGAAACTTATCGGCCCTCACCCTTACTTAGAGTAGAAATAGACAAGCCAAATGGCGGTAAACGCCCGCTATCAATCCCCACCATTCGAGACAGAGTATTACAAACAGCCATAACGCTCATATTAACGCCCCTTTTTGAAGAAGAGTTTGAAGACATAAGCTTTGCCTACCGAAGAGGTCGTTCAGTCAATCAAGCCGTTAGTTTAATAGAGCGCTTGCGTGACAAAGGCTATAAGTGGGTGGTAGATGCTGATATTCATCGTTATTTTGATGAAGTAAACCATGACCTACTCATGGTAGAAGTAAAAAAGTTAGTCACAGACAAGGGCATTCTACAATTAATTCAACAATGGCTTAAAGCAACAGTTGTTGATAGAAATCAACGCTATAAACTCACAAGAGGAATCCCTCAAGGTTCGCCATTATCCCCATTATTAGCCAACTTATTCTTAGATCAATTAGACGACACACTGCTAGATAATAACTACAGATTAGTGCGCTATGCTGATGATTTTGTCATCCTTTGTAAAACGGCTGATAAAGCCAATGATGCAATGGAACTTACCCGTGAAATATTAGAAAACTTACGACTTACCTTTAGTGAAAGAAAAACTCATGTTGTTAATTTTGATGAAGGGTTTCACTTTTTAGGTGTTCAGTTTATTCGATCATTAGCCATCAAAAGCAAAAGGAAATCATTAAAAAAAGCCATTAAAAAAGAGATGAATACAGCCTCTATCAAACCAAGCGAGGTTGTATCAAGTAAATCAAACAAACCAAAAAAACAAAACAAGCAACAAAGTGTTCGCACAGTAAAACCCAAAGGCTGGTACAGCTATGCGCTACCCGCAGGAACAAGCTACACCAGCTCAGAAGAAATGCGTGAAGCCTTTGCAGAATCTGGCATTCTAGTAAAACAGTTTCCTTCAGAAGCAGAACCAGAAGAAGATATTCAACCACCAGAATTTATCAATGAAGAAGACCCACAATTAGAAAATAGCGAAAGCAAAGAACCTCGCCTGAAAACACTTTACCTAATGGAGCACGGTTCAATACTTGGCAAAGAATACGAACGCTTTATTATTAAACGCAAAGGCATGGTGATAAAACAAATCCCCGCGATTCATGTAGATCAAATAATGGTATTTGGTAACTCGCAACTCACCACGCAAGTGATGCAATTTTGTCTGCAAGCAAGAATTCCCATTTATTTACTCTCCGCAAAGGGCAAGTACTATGGCATGGTGGATTCCTTTAGTACCGAACCCGTACTATTACACCGAGAACAATTTTTAAGGGCAGACAACAAAGATTTTTGCCTGCAACTAGCAAAACAGTTTATAAAAGGAAAAGTATCCAATAATCGTTTACTGCTACAGCGCCTAAGTCGAAATAGAGAAGCCCCTGCTTTTGAACATGCCATAAAACAACAAAAACATATAATCAAACAACTTGAAACAGCCACAACACTTGATCAATTAAGGGGTTATGAAGGCACTGCCGCTAGAATCAATTTCCAAGCAATAGCTGCAACCGTTGACCCATCATGGGGATTTAGTCAACGCGTAAAGCAACCACCAACAGACCCTATTAACGCCATGTTATCTTACGGATATACTCTGTTATTTTATAACATTTACACCTTTTTACGTGCGCGCGGCTTAAATCCGCACGTTGGTTATCTCCACCCTATGAGAATGGGGCATCCTGCATTAGCATCAGATGTGATGGAAGAATTTAGATCAATCGTGGTCGATGCAGTCGTGCTGAACATAGTTTTTAATAAGAAACTATCCCCCGATGATTTTGAAAAACCTGAAAAAGAAGGAGATATTTGCCTACTAACACCCAAAGCGCGTGGCGTGTTTATTAGTTACCTAGAGAAAAAGTTGAACGCAGGTATAACCCATCCAATTAGTAAGCTAAAACTTGATTACAGACGGTGTATGGATCATCAAGTTAACCACCTTGCTGCTGTTATTAGAGAGCGTGAGCCACTTTACCAGCCAATAATCCTTAAATAGGCATAAAAGGCACATAAAATATGGATAAATTAAAGCCCACCCCCCTTCTTTTTCGATGTTTTATACAGAAAAGGGAAACATAAAATGAGTAATTTATGGATGGTTGCCTATGATATTAGTGATAATAAAACAAGAAGAACAGTGTGTAACCATCTACTAGATAATGGTTTAAGAGTTCAATACAGCGTATTTGAATGTAGGCTAAATAAAAAACAACTCAAAGAGTTACGTCAAACACTGAGTGAACTTATAGACGTTACCGATACTATTCGTTGGTATCCCTTGTGTAGTTGGTGTGAAGCAGATGTTTACTGGCAAGGCATAGGCGAACCCATAGAAACCAATGAGTATCATTTATTATGAGCCAGTTCTATGTAATATGTTTTGATGTTGCCGATAAAAAAATATTACGCCACGTTGCCATTCAAATGGAAAACTTTGGGCAACGTGTTCAATACAGCGTATTTGAATGTCATCTTGATAACAACGAACTGGAAGACTTAAAAATAAGGCTTGATACCATCATAGATAAGAAAGAAGATCATGTGCGATATTACGGATTATGTAATAAAGACAAACCTAAAATACTGCTTGATGGAGAAGGCTCAATTACAAAAGATGATGACTATTATATGAACTGAAAATAGTATAAAATCAATAGCTTAAATAGAATGTGAAATATTTTTAACAATGCACTTATTAATATCTAAGTGCTATTGCATCTAATACAGATAAGTTATTGATTTTATTTAAAATGCACCGAAGATAAAGTGAAAGTTACGCAGTTCTTTGATTAATAAAGAAAAATAGGCGCTACTGACACCAGCTGACATGGAAATGGGATGATGAAAAACACTCGCACCGAAAACAGCCTTTTAAAAGCTTTGAAATCAAAAGCTTACAGAGGGTAAGGTGCGACTGACCGGACTTTATGAACGGGATGAAAACAGCAATTTGACCTTGCTGCTCCCCGAACTGTGTTGGGTGCGACTGACCGGACTTTATGAACGGGATGAAAACTAACGGTTGGATCATCCCATCCGTTATTTACTGGCGGTGCGACTGACCGGACTTTATGAACGGGATGAAAACTCATTGGCTGGGATATATAGTTCAGTCGGTTCGTTTGGTGCGACTGACCGGACTTTATGAACGGGATGAAAACAAAAATTAAGCTGCTTCATGAGAATCTGAAAAATTCCGGTGCGACTGACCGGACTTTATGAACGGGATGAAAACAAAAAAGTTTTGGTAAGAGTTAAACCAAAACTTATGGTGCGACTGACCGGACTTTATGAACGGGATGAAAACAGTTTGGTGCTGGTGAATGTTAGTTACATTTGGCGGTGCGACTGACCGGACTTTATGAACGGGATGAAAACTCAATGCGCCTTTGTGTGCAGCAAGTGTTACTTCGGGTGCGACTGACCGGACTTTATGAACGGGATGAAAACCCCAATAGTATCTCGTGCCTACCCACTTCTCTTCAGGTGCGACTGACCGGACTTTATGAACGGGATGAAAACGTAGACTAAATGTCCACCTACGTAGAAGGCTGCGGTGCGACTGACCGGACTTTATGAACGGGATGAAAACCAAACACCCGCAGCCGCTTCGTCTGACATTGCTGCGGTGCGACTGACCGGACTTTATGAACGGGATGAAAACCTTTGAAAAGAAGTTTCTTGCCAAGATTGTTTAGGGGGTGCGACTGACCGGACTTTATGAACGGGATGAAAACCGGTCCAATGTGTTATCATTCCATCTTCTTGATGTGGTGCGACTGACCGGACTTTATGAACGGGATGAAAACTCAACATGGTTACGAATTATTCCATAAGCCAGTTTTGGGTGCGACTGACCGGACTTTATGAACGGGATGAAAACATATGGAGTGAACTCCACATCGCCTTCAGCCGCTTGAGGTGCGACTGACCGGACTTTATGAACGGGATG
>JAMOMJ010000051.1 GCA_027067135.1 Cyclobacteriaceae bacterium | reverse complement strand
TCAATTCATCTTGTACTGTCTGATCAATTTTTAGAGGTTTTCCTATTCTAGCCATACCGCAAAGATACAACTTTTATTGTTATTAGTTCGCTTTATTGGAATTCTTTACACTAGGGGCATATTTTTCGCATCGCCTAGCTCAAAAATATCTACAGCTTATACGACACAGTACACTTGACTTAACACTAGGGCTTAAAGCTCAAAAGGTTAAAGTGGAGCCTGAAACCTACAAAATAATAGATGGCAAGCTCTATCTGTTCTATAATTTTGGCTTTACAAATACGTTAAAATTCTGGAATAAGGATGAAGCCAACTTGCTGCCTTTAGCAGATAGAAATTGGGAGGCTATAATAGATTAGTTTAATTCTTAAAAAAATGGAACTCTTTTTATAGTATTAATTGTTGTGGTTAGTATTAGTACAATCAGTTTATGAAGCCTAATTCACTATTAGTTTTTGATAAGGCCACAAGAGGGAAGTAAATACAAAAAATTTGCTTGCGTCAATAAATTGAATTAAAATTACTTAACCTAACACAAATTACACATTGATGCAGTTATCACAAGCTACATGTTCAATTTTGAATCAAGTTGAGTCTGTTATTAGTCAAATAAATAACGAAGACTACACCAAGCCTGTAGATGTATTTAATAGTTCTACCATTGGTCAGCATTTTAGGCACACCCTCGAATTTTTTCAGTGCTTAATGGATGGTTATGAATCGGGCGTAGTGAGTTATGATAAAAGAAATCATGATAAAAGTATTGAAACAGATAAGGGATTAGCACTTGCTTTTATTACAAATGTGAAGGCATTTATTACGGGTTGCGATATGCTAAAACCTTTAATTTTAGAGGTAAATTACACGGTTGAAGACACAGATGATATTATAGTTGACTCGAATATGGGACGTGAGGTAACCTATAATATTGAACATGCAATTCACCATATGGCCATTATAAAAATAGGCTTGCAGGTGCTTTGTCCTTATGTTGAGTTACCTTATGGCTTTGGAGTGGCTATTTCTACCCTTCGATACCAAAATGAGCTTGAAGCTTAGCGCTTTATAACTCGTATGCTTTCCATTAAAATACGAAATTTCTGGACTAAGTTGTTCGCTTGGGAGTATTGGCCAATGTCATTATTTTATGCGCCTGTATATACCTATTGGTTTTATTTAGGGTTTAAAGCTCGTTCCATTTTCTTTTTTACCGCAGCCAACCCAAGCATAAAGAACGGAGGAATGGTAGCTGCTTCTAAAAAAAGTATCTTAGACTTAATTCCATTGCAATATCTGCCCAAAACAGTTTTGTTAACAGCACCAATTAAAAATAATGAAGTTGACGAGGCAATGAATAAACAGGGTTTAACATGCCCTGTTATTTTTAAGCCAGACCTTGGTGAACGTGGCTGGAAAGTTGAAAAAATATCCAGTAAAGAAGAAGCTTCAGAATACCTAACCGCATTTAAAGCTGACCTGCAAATTCAAGAATATATTGATTTACCTTTGGAGGCAGGTGTTTTTTACTATCGGTTTCCGGGAGACTCAAAAGGAACGGTAAGTTCCATTGTTGTAAAAGAATTACTTCATGTAATTGGAGATGGAAAGTCAACGCTAAAGCAATTAATTATTAAAAAACCGAGAGCTCGAATCCAACTCGAAAAGCTCAAAAACAAATTGGAGCCAGTTTTCGATTGGATACCACACTTGGAAGAAAGAGTGGAATTGCAGCCCATAGGCAATCATAATAGGGGTACCGCTTTTTTAAATGGGAATCATTTAATCAGCGATGAACTGATTGATGCTTTTGATACAATTAGCAAACAAATTGAAGGCTTTTACTATGGGCGGTTTGATGTGCGCTGCCAAGATGAAGTGGCATTAAAAAACGGAAATGTAAAAATTATGGAATTGAACGGAGCTGCTTCGGAACCCGCACATATCTATCAGGAAGGATTTTCGATTTTTAAGGCATATAAGGTATTATTCCATCACTGGAAAGTGCTCTATAAAATTAGTGTGGCTAACCATAAAAATGGAACTGCATATACCAGTTTTAAACAAGGCTATAAAGACCTTACCACATCGGGGAGGGTTATGGAGCAAGGAATATAATATTCATTAATTTTCCTTATCAGCCCAAGTTTTCATAAATAACTGCAGCTCCTTGCCCAACACCAATACACATGGTAGCTAAGCCATAGGTGGAATTTCTACGTTTCATTTCGTGCAATAAAGTAGCAGAAATTCTTGTGCCACTAGCACCCAATGGGTGGCCAATAGCAATGGAGCCACCATTTACATTTACTTTGCTTGGGTCGAGTTCAAGCTCTTGCATACAGGCAATGGATTGTGAAGCAAAGGCTTCATTTAGCTCTATTAAGTCTAAATCATTACTATTTAGTCCTGCACGTTGTAGTGCTTTTTGAGTAGCTGGCACAGGGCCTATGCCCATAATATCTGGGCTCACACCCGCCACCGCAAAAGAAACGACTCTAGCCATTGGAGTTAAATTATATTTTTTAAGCGTTGCCTCATTTACTATAAGCGAAGCTGCAGAACCATCGTTAACACCCGAAGCATTGCCGGCTGTAACGGTACCTCCTTCTTTAAAAGCTGGTTTAAGAGAGGCTAATTTTTCCATAGAAGATAACCGTGGATGTTCATCTTTGGAAATTAAAATGGGTTCCCCTTTTCGTTGGGGAATGCTAACAGCAACTAGCTCATTTTTAAATTTACTAGCTTTATGCGCTTCTTCGTATTTTCTTTGAGAGGAATGGGCAAATTCATCCTGTGCCTTACGCGAAATATTCCATTTTAACGCTACATTTTCAGCCGTTTCGCCCATGCTATATGGGTAGTAGAGTTCAGCCAGTTTTTTGTTTACAAAACGCCAACCAATGGTAGTGTCATAACTTTCTATTTTTCGACTATAAGCCGTTTCTGCTTTGGCTGTAACAAACGGAGCTCTGCTCATACTTTCTACACCACCTGCAATATAGGCATTACCTTCATTAAGCATTAAAGCACGTGAAGCATCCATAATAGACTGCAAACCCGAAGCACAGAGCCGATTAACGGTAACACCTGCTACTTCAATAGGCAAACCAGCCAAAAGCGAAGCCATACGAGCAACATTTCGGTTGTCTTCTCCCGCTTGGTTAGCAGCTCCTAAAATAACGTCTTCAAGCTCGGATAACGGCAAATTAGTGTTTCGCTGCATAAGTTCTTTAATGGCCAATGCGGCTAAGTCATCTGGACGAACAGAGGC
>JAMOMJ010000050.1 GCA_027067135.1 Cyclobacteriaceae bacterium | reverse complement strand
TTTCCTGAACTAAAATTGTAAAAGTGATTAGTCTATGGACACATTATGAGTAGTTGAATTTTACTATTTTTGTATCAATGTCGTTTAGTTAAGCTTTTCGTCACTGCAAACGAAGTGCGGCAGTCTGTTCATCTTAACCCTGTAGTCTCTAATTTAGAGATTGCTTCGTTCCTCGCAATGACGTTCTTGGCTTAACTAAACGACATTGATTTTTGTATTTTTAATTTTTAATAGCACTCGCTTGTCTTTCGACCCCCATTCCATAGACCTCCCTGTAAAGGAAATAATACCTGAAGTACTCAACCACCTCAGGCAAGAAACTACCTTAATTATTAATGCCCCGGCAGGGGCAGGTAAAAGTACCTTATTGCCTTTAGCATTTTTAGAAGAGCCTTGGTTCGAAGGTAAAAAAATATTGATGCTGGAACCAAGAAGGCTTGCAGCCAAAGCCATTGCACATCGAATGGCCTATTTTTTAGGTGAACAAGTAGGAGAAACCATTGGTTATCGAATTCGGTTTGAAAACCGAACCTCAGCCAATACTCGCATTGAAGTACTTACCGAAGGCATCCTTACCCGTATGTTGCAAAGCGATAATGAGCTTAAAGATGTGGCTATGGTTATTTTTGATGAATTTCACGAACGTAGCATCCATGCAGATGTGGCTCTGGCACTTTGTCGTGAATCGCAGCAAGTATTACGCCCCGACCTTAAGCTGCTTATTATGTCGGCCACGCTGGATATGCCACAGTTAACACAGCTATTAGATAGCAAGGCCGTTACAAGCCAAGGGCGGTTATACCCTGTAGATATTAAATACGAAGGCGATACCGATATAATGACCCTCCCTGAGCAATGTGCTCGTGTGGTAATGAAAGCGGTAAAAGAAAACAAAGGTGATGTGCTGGTATTTCTGCCAGGCCAGGGAGAAATTCTTAGAACACAAGAACTCCTGCAACAAAAACTAAAAGGCTTTGCCATAATGCCTTTGTATGGCTCTTTGCCTATGAACCGCCAACAAGCAGCCATCTTTCCTCATAAAGAAGGTAAACGAAAAATTGTGCTGGCTACCTCCATTGCTGAAACCAGTTTAACCATTGAAGGTGTTACCATGGTGGTGGATTCCGGCTTTGGCCGTACGTCTAAGTTCGATCCCAAATCAGGACTATCCAGATTACAAACCATCCAAATTAGTAAAGATTCCGCAGATCAGCGAGCAGGGCGAGCAGGTAGGTTAAACCCGGGTGTATGTTACAGAATGTGGTCAAAAACTACGCATAGTAGAATGACGGAACACCTTGTACCCCAAATAATTGAGTCGGATTTAGCTTCACTCGTGCTAGATATGGCCAAGTGGGGTGTTATGGACATTAACCAACTCACCTGGCTTACACCACCACCCAAAGGAGCCGTATTGCAGGCTAGCGATACCTTACACGAACTAGATGCACTCGAACATGGAAAAATCACTTCACACGGAGTAAAAATGCTTAACCTTCCTTGTCATCCTCGTATTGCACACATGCTGTTAATGGCCGATGAAGAAGATAATGTTGAGCTGGCAGCTGATACTGCAGCTTTCCTAGAAGAACGTGATCCGTTGGGCAAAGAGGCCGGCATAGATATTAACACACGCATTGAAGCTCTAAGGCGTTATCGTGATCAGAATAGGTCAGGTGGTAGAATGGCTCGTATTAATAAAGTAGCCCAATCATACCTTAAACTATTTGATTTAGAGGAGGATAATAGCCCGGTTGATTCATTTGAAACAGGCGTACTACTCACTTTTGCCTACCCGGAGCGCATTGCACATGCGCGACCCGGCAATAATGCTCAATTTCAGCTCTCCAATGGAAAAATAGCCACTGCAGGGCATAAAGATGACCTTGCCCACGAAGCCTGGTTGGCTATTGCCCATATGGATGCCCGTGATGGATTAGGTAAAATATTTATGGCTTCGCCCTTGAACCCAAAGGATTTGGCTCCTTTGGTTAAATCGCAAGAAGTAATTAAGTGGGACACCGAAGATGGTGGGCTCATTGCTACCCAAGACCTTCGAATAGGCAATATTGTGTTGCAATCAACCCCGCTGCCAGAGCCAGATGAAGCGCATCGAGTGCGAGCCATTAGCGAAGCCCTAAAGAAAGAAGGCGAACAGTTATTGGATTTTAACGAGCAAGTAACCCAATGGCAAAACAGAGTGCTCAGCCTTAAAAAATGGAGGCCCAATGAAAGCTGGCCCGATGTAAGCACTTCTACCCTATTAATGACAAATAACGAATGGCTGAGCCCTTATTTAACAGCTATTAAAAAACCGGCTCAGTTAAAGAAAATTGATTTAGTTACGGTTTTGCAGCACCACCTCAGCTTTGATAAGCAAAAGGAGTTAAACAAGCTGGCTCCGGCCAAACTACAAGTACCCAGCGGTTCACATATTCAAATCAATTACCGATCAGATGGCTTACCACCAGTACTGGCCGTACGAATTCAGGAAGTATTTGGCTTGGCAGAAACACCCAAAATCAATAATGGACAAATGTCAGTTTTGCTCCATTTACTCTCCCCGGGCTTTAAACCCGTGCAAATAACAGATGATTTAAAAAGCTTTTGGGCGAATGCTTATTTTGAAGTTAAAAAGGAGCTTAAAAGACGTTATCCTAAGCACGTTTGGCCCGATGACCCTTGGAAAGAACAGGCGATTAGAGGGGTGAAGAAAAGGTAATTGGTTAGTGTTTACTGAAAACACATAGCAGGTCATTTCGTAGCACAACATAGATATCTTATCCATCTCTCATAAATTTTAATGAGGTTAAGACTCCCTACAGAGTAACTTGCTTTGCGAAAATTGGTATTACCTTAAATCCGCAAGGTATTACAAGATAACACTGACTAATGCAATGTAAAACAATATGTTTTTGTACAACCGCAATTGTAAAAAGACTACCTATTTTTGCCAATATGGATAAAATTTTAGATTCTTTCGGCCGCCCACTTCAATATTTACGCCTTGCAGTTACTGACCGCTGCAACCTCCGATGTTTTTACTGCATGCCTGCGGAGGGCATTGACTATGTACCCCGGCAAGAGCTCCTTTCTTATGAGGAAATGCTTAGGCTCACCCGTATTTTTGTTCAGCTCGGTGTTACTAAAATAAGGCTAACTGGAGGAGAGCCTTTTGTAAGACATAATTTTTACGGGTTTTTAAAACGTCTTACTAAAATTGAAGGGTTAGACAAAATAGCCATCACTACCAATGGTTCTGTGGCAAGTAAGCATATTCCTTTTTTAAAGGAAATTGGCATTACCTCCATTAATTTAAGTTTAGATACACTTAATAAGGAAAAATTTGCTGAAATAACTCGCAGAGACTTTTTTGACCAAGCTATGGCAACCTATCACTCGGTGTTGGATGCGGGCATAAAGCTAAGTGTTAATATGGTGGTAATGGAAGGCAGAAATATTGAAGACATTATACCCATGGCAATGCTTACTAAAAATGATGCTGTAACCGTACGCTATATTGAAGAAATGCCATTTAACGGTAAGGGTGCTAGAAACACCATTGGGTATAATCATAGAAAAATTCTAGAAACTTTAGAATCAAACTTACCAGTATTATTTCCTCTTACATTTGAACATGGCACTACCGCTCAAGAGTATTCGATTGATGGGCATAAAGGCAGAGTGGGTATAATTGCAGCCTGGAGTCGTACATTTTGCAGTTCTTGTAATCGCATTCGAGTTACAGCTACTGGGCAAATGAAAAACTGCCTTTATGATAATGGGGTACTCAACATTAAACGTATGCTTACCGATGGTTCTTCGGATAAAATGATATGTGAAGCTATAAAAGCAGGCTATAGCAAAAAGTATAAAAACGGCATAGAAGCAGAAGCCAAACAAGCCAACCCTATTTCAGAATCTATGAGTAGTATTGGGGGGTAAGTTTTACAATTTGTTGCTATTTGCAACAAATTCAAACCGATTTACACAATAATCATACAACTTAGTATAAATATTTAGTAATAAAAAACTTGCTTCGTAAATACGATTAATGCTATCTACTAATTCATTCACATTATAACTGTATTCATGTGCAATTTCATTTCGTTCTTTTCT
>JAMOMJ010000049.1 GCA_027067135.1 Cyclobacteriaceae bacterium | reverse complement strand
ATCCTCAGTCTGGTGGGCAACAGGCCGTTAGAATGGGCAAATGGAAAGGTCTTAGAATGAACATGCAGGAAGGCAATATGGTTATTGATTTGTTTAATTTGGAAGACGACCCCAGAGAGCAAAATAATGTAGCAGATCAGCATCCTGATATTATTAGTCAAATTGAGAAAATAATGACCGAACAGCATGTTACCCCTGAAGTTGAGTCATTTAAAATCAGGGGGCTAGACGATATTTAACTATGGCTAATCCCTCTTGAAATTACTCGAAAAAGTAGTGGAGATTGGCAATATCTTACTTATCAAATCTAATTTTTATCCATTTTTTTTAAAGACTATATAGTTTTTATATAAGGCAGTCTTTAATAAAAAATCTCTGTGTGGGTAAAGATACAGGCATTATTACAGATGAATAAGAGCGATGAGAAATGCTAAATATCTACAATTGAAATAAATGTAGAATATAAACAGAAACTAAAATGAAGAAGATAGCATTACCAATACTTGTCATTTTGCTGCTAATTACAGGATGCTGGCAGCAAACAATAAAAAAGCCAATAAGCCTAAAATTTATTGGTAAACCTATGCTCACAGGCGATAGGGGAGATAACTGGTGTGTAACGTGGGGGGCTGATGGTATGCTTTATACTGCACAATGCGATGGTCGTGGTTGGGTTGACGAGCAAAACCAGATTAGGGCGTTTAGAAATCACCAACTGTGGCAAATTGCAGGTGGCCCAGATAGTGCATCATTTAAGGCAACACCTGTATCTGGCTATCCGGATTATACCAGAATAGCTCAGTCCGAAATTTATGGTCCCATTGACTCCACCGATTCTTATGGCTCTTTCCCTCCCAAGCCTAGACGTGATACATGGACTTGGTACGGCTACGGAGTTGTGTCGATTGATGGAGACTTTTATCAGTTTATTTCACACTGTGCAGAAAAATCGGGATTTGGTTGGTTCGATGGTTCGCAGCTTATCTATCGAAAAAAAGGTGAAAAAAATTGGTTAAGATGGAATGGAACCGATGCCTCTGATTCAAATAGGTGGCACCTTAATCAGGGTGGTAATCAATTATTATTTTTTAACGAACCCTCGCAGGCATTTTCTTTTATCACCATTGCCCAATATGGAAAAGATTATCAGCTTAATAAAGATGGGTATGTGTACCTTTATTCGCCAGAAGGAAAAGAAAATGCCCATACTATAAATATGGCAAGGGTAAAAAAAGAGGATATAATTGATAGAAACCTTTGGGAGTTTTTTAATGGAAAAGATGAAAACAGGCAACCTGTTTGGTCTAAAAACATAACTGACCGTGGGGCAGTACATACGTTTCCTGCTGGCTGGGGTTTTTACTCCTGGTCGCCAAGTGTTGTTTATAACAAACAGCTTAACCTTTTTGTAATGGCAGTTGCCGGAACCCAAAAACCTGAAACTGGTGGAGTTCTAGCTAAGTTTATGCACAACGAACCTGCAGCTTTAAAAATGCTATGGGCAGAAAACCCATGGGGCCCATGGACTGAGTTTTATACAGATGAAGTCTGGAATATAGGAGATTCGCTTAATAGAACATACCTACCACAAATTTCGCCCAAATGGATAAGCGAGGATGGGAAAAAAATGTATTTAGTATATTCTGATGCAGGCAGGGGATTTGGGAAACATTATAAATGGAATATGCAGCAGTTTGAATTGCTTTTTGAGTAGTTATACCAGTTTCCCGAATTATGCAATAGAACTTTGTAATGAGGAGCTAAAGAGCTCTTCAGTGTCAAAGCTTGTTTCAGCTCAAGTGTGCTTGACATTAATTTAAGTAGTATTAATAAAAAAGAAAAACCTAAATATACCCTTTTATGAAAAAAACAGTTTTATTATTAGTTGGTTTGTTGTTGTTAAACTGTACTAATCTTCAAGTTTGGGCATCCAATATTGAAGAAACATTGGAGTCGACAGTACCCATATTGCATTTTTCAGATTTAATTAGTGGCTCCAAAACAGGAAATACCGATGGGCTGGGCGAAGGTGCTATAATAACCCTTTGGGGTAATCACCTTGGCAGCCAGCAGTCAGGTTCAAAAGTGTTTTTTAAAGATTCGAACGGCATTACCTATGAAGCTGCCTATGTATATTATTGGAAAAATGCAGATGGGCAATTACCCGGTGGCCCGGCAGACCTGTTTACATACCATGGTATGCAGGAGATTGCTTTTTCAATCCCTGCCAATGCTTCTGATGGGCCAGGTAAAATGTATGTTGAAGTAAATAATACCTTATCTAACGAACTGGATTTTACCATACGTAATGGGAATATCTATTTTGTGAGCCTTACTGGTAACGATAGTTCTGGCGATGGCTCTTGGGGTAACCCCTGGGCTACTTTAAGCCATATTGGTAATAATGTGTTAAATCAGGGAGATATTTTATATGCTACCGATGGAGTTGTACAAACCGATGACCCAAGAGGTTTTACGGTTCGAGGGCCTTCTGGCACTGAGCAGGAGCCAATATCGGTAGTTGCCTACCCTAATTCAGTCGTAATGGTAACCAGTCAGGCAGGCTCCCATACCATTCATAATTGGAGTAGAAATACTGCATATTGGAATTTTGCAAAAATTAAGAATTTTGTAGATGGCTCTGGATCAGGCATATCTGCATTTAGAGGATCCAGAATTATTGCTAACGAGATTTATGGTACTAAAGCCGATGGACAGGGAGGAGCAATTACCGGGAGCAATTTGGGACTCTCTCCTGAAAAGGATGTTATTTCAGGCATAAAAGCTCTTGGTAATTACATTCACGATTTTGGAAACGATTTAACCTCTAAACTCCACCATGTTTTTTACCTCTCAAACCGTGGAGGCTTTATGGTAGAAGCCTATGAGCTTGGCTGGAATTTATTGGTGGACAATAAAGCGAGGTATGGGCTACATATTTACGATGAAAACTATTGTGGAGGATTTAGCGGTGTTTTTAAAATTCATGGCAATGTAGTAATTAATCAAAGTGCCGCGGGTTTTCATGCCAGTGCAGGCTACGACTTATCCGGAGAGGTTTGTTTTTCTACACCAATAGATGTGTATAATAATATATTTATCAACAACGGGTTGGCTCCGTTTGCACAAAAAGATGCGCTACGACTAGGAACTGCAGCCATCGCCAGCCATGTAAGATTTTTTAATAATGTAATTTACGGATATGGAGACGAGGGGGAAGGAAATGCTATTTATGTACAGGATAATGGTTCGGCTAACTGGAATTATGGAGGCACCTATGAATTTTTTAATAATATTATTGTGGACACCAAGAACCTGGACTTCACCCATCCTACTTATTGGAAAGCCCCTGTTGCTTCGGGTAATAATATTTGGTATGACTCCGATGGTACTTTAAGCCCTCCTGTTTGGGAAAGCAGCCCAATAACGGCAAACCCAGAGTTTATCGACCCTGAGAATGGAAATTTTAGACTAAGCAAAGACAATAATTCACCGGGTATTGATGCTGGTTCAGCTATTGTTTCATCGGTTGTTTTGCAAGATATTCAGGGAAATACAAGGCCTCAGGGAGCAGGATTTGATATAGGTGCTTTTGAGTATGTAGAGAATGGAGGTGGCGGGCAAATACTGTCGGTACTGGAATCAGAAAACAGTATGATTGAGGTATTTCCTAATCCGGTAAAAGATTTTTTAACCATTGATATGGAAGGACAATTGTTTAAAGAATATAATGTGTATAATGTATCCGGGCAAAAAGTTCAATCTGATTCTACTATTAATAAAAACCAAATAAATGTATCAAATCTTCAGCAAGGAGTGTATTTTTTAGAATTTGCAACTGATAAGGGAAAAACGGTTCTAAAATTTGTGAAGGAGTAAAGGTTATAAAGTCCAATAAACAAAAGTCCAATAACAAAGAAAAGCAAAAATGAAATGTTTAAATCAAGTAAGTGTTTGATAATTAAGTTTTGGTGTTTATTTGTATTTTTAAGATTGTCATTTGTGATTTTTTTAAATGCAGTCATTGCGAGGGCGGAATTTTAAAATAAAATCAGCGTAGGGAAATGACGTAACTTAGAGCGAACAAATATAACCACAAAGTGATCGGTTAGTCAATAG
>JAMOMJ010000048.1 GCA_027067135.1 Cyclobacteriaceae bacterium | reverse complement strand
CCCCTAAATCAGTTAGACTACCCCACCAGCCCTGCCTGGGCTACAGCATACGGAGCATTAACCATAATAGATGCTCAACAAACAAATAAAACTGGGAGAAAAATAACAGAAAGTGCATTTTCTCCTCTTTATGCTTATTATCAATCTGTTATAAATAAAAATTGGAAAGAAAATAAGGAAGCTATTTCCATTGCTCAGGTACTTAATACTATGAAGCGAAATGGCACACCAAAGTATATACACTACCCTGTTCGGTGGCCTACACATACTCCAGATAGGTATAGAACAGAAGCCTCAAAAAATAAAGTTTCTGAATATGCACGATTATTTGACGTTGGAGAAAGTTCATTAAAAAAAATTAAAGCAATAAAAACTACCTTGGTAGAAAATATGCCTGTGGTTATAGCGATGCACTACGACAAGTCATTTAAGTATGCAAAGGAGTTTTGGCAACCCAGAGAAAGCTTTAATCGCGAATTAAATGCTAAAGCTTTGTGTGTTGTAGGGTACGATGACAACAAGTATGGTGGAGCCTTTGAAGTAATGAATAGCCAAGGGGCAGAATGGGGTAATGATGGATTTATGTGGATTCCATACGAAACCTTTATCAACTATACACGACAAGCTTTTAGCTTGTATATGATTCCTTCCAAAAATTCGAACATTCAATTATCTGGGGGCATTGAACTAGAATTAGTAAATGGAGGCAAAATGGAGTTAATTCAAATAAGCCCTGGTTATTATAAAATAAAAAAGGCCTACCCTTCTGGCACACAGTTCAAAGTAAAAATTGTAAATCATAGTACAGGGTTCTTATATGTTTTTGCCAGTGATTTAACAGAAAAAATATTTCCTTTTTTTCCACCAGCTTTAACAAGTGCAGCCTTTTCTACCGAAGCAAGTTTCTATGTTCCAGATGAAAACACACCATTGGAAATAGATGAAACAATAGGAACCGATTACTTATGTGTCCTATTCTCAAAAGAAGATCTTGACATTTCCACTATATATGAAACTATTGCTAAAACGAGCGGTAATTTTAAGGAAAAGGTAGTAGCCAGTGTAAAGGAAAGTATTATCTCCTCAGATCAAATTAAATATAAGCCTACCTCGGCTGATTTTGTAGTATCAAAATCAGAAAATTCTGTTGTTATTCTAATTATTGAACACGAGCATAATTAAGAACAAGCATTTCTGCTTCAACTCTGGATTCTTCAAACAGCACCTCTACTTCTTTTATAAGTTCATACTGGTGTTTATAATACGTGAGAGTTAACGAGTCATTATTATCTTTAAAAGCAATATTAAATTGGTGCATCCAATCCCACATTGCTTTATCTGCCAATTGCAAGTTCAAAATAGCCTCTGAGCTAGAATTTCTGACATTTTCTTCCAGAATTGAGTCTCCTTCAATAATATTTAATGCCTTCGTTAGTTTTTTAAACTCAGACATATCTGGCATCAGGTCATCGTGTATATTTAAAATTAGCTGTTTTTGAGATTCAATTTGTTCATCGGTTTGTGAATTTCTGGAAGTATTCGTACAAGAAATCGTTAGAAGTAATAAAGAAAACAGTATATAATTTCTGAAATTGAAAATAGAAGATGTAGTTAAAACCATATTGATAACATTAAATATACATTAGCTTATGACAATAAAAATTTCATCAAAAAGAAATAAAACTTGTAATCTTTTAAGATTAATATTACTTTTCCTGCACAAAAGATCTGACAAATGACATTCAAAGGTAATTACAAGACTTTTAAACCAAAACTTCTATTATGAAAAAGTGGATTCTATTCGTTGTATTGTTTAACACTTCAATTCTCACATTAAGTTTAGCACAGACTAAGGAAGTCAGCCCCTTAGAAAAAGGCATTTACTTGGTTGTAGGCTCATTTCAAAACAAAGACAATGCGACCAGATTTCAAGCAAAACTTGTTTCCGAAGGAAGAGATGCATTGGTTTCGTTTTCTGAACAAACTATGTTTTACTATGTGCATATTAAAACTTTTAAAACCGTAGATGAAGCCATTATAATGGTAAAACCTACTAGAGAAGGAACTGAGTTTAAAGATGCATGGGTGCTTGCCTATGCACCCAATACAGGAATGACAGCTATCAGTACAATTCCAATGAATGAAAGTAAAGTTGATTCAATAGGGGCAACGATGGTGGAATCAAACATAGTTAGCCCAGCTATTTTATCATCCGACCAAGAAACTGACACAACAGCTGTTGTAGTTGAGGAAATTGGCCCCAATAATGCTATGCGTTATATGACAGATAAAAAACAGTTCAAATTCCTTTTTAATGCCTATAATTTTGTTACAAAATCTAAAGTTAATGGCGATATCAATATTATTGACCCAGACAGGCTAAAAATTATAAGATCAGTAAAGACCCATAAAGTGGCATATTTAAATGACCCACATAATCAATCAAACTCATTAGAATTTATTTCTGAAATTTTTGGATATAAAAAAGCTCAACATAATGTTGATCTCGATGATGAAATAGAAGGAGATTTAGCTGCTTTTATGAGTGTTAGTGGAGATACTCTTACAGTAGATTTTCAATTAAAAAGATACGATAAAGGAGAAGTAATTGTGATGTATAACGTATTTTTTTATAAAGATGCGGCAATTATGAAACCAGAGTCACAATTTGAGCTTAATAGCTTATTAGAACTCCTAAATGAACAGAGCGATTTTAATATTAGAATATCTGGTCATACAAACGGAAATGCTGCTGGCAAGATAATAGAAATTGATAATGAAGTACCAGAATATTTCTCACTTAGCCAGGCCACCAAAGAAAAAAACGGGTCTGCTAAAAAGCTTTCTCTAAAAAGAGCTGAAATAATTCAAAAATACCTCATCAATAATGGAATTTCTCCTGATAGAATGGAAGTAAAAGGATGGGGAGGGAAAAAACCTCTTTATGATAAGTTTGATAGATTAGCTTCGAAAAATGTACGAGTAGAAATTGAAATCTTCCCTTAGTTAGTCCTTATATCGACCTTATTTGCTCAAATAATGCGGTTACAAAAGCTTTCATTAAAGCATTAATTCCCAATTAGTAACCATCGTCTATGAAACCAACCATCTTAATTATCCTATTAACAATAGGAACATCTTCACTATATGCTCAACCTGCAAATGATAATTTTGCGAATGCAATTGGCATAATTCATTCAAGCAATAATTGCTCTTCAGATGCTGCTTATACCACAGTTAATGCAACGGCAGATGGAATAGCCGGTAGCTGTTGGGAGAATGGGCCTAATTATACAGTTTGGTTTACGTTTGTAGCTACTACTACTAATGTTACACTTGATTTAAAAGTAGGAGGTGCTGAAGGATCTTTGCGACATCCCAATATGGCGCTTTGGGAAGTTGATGGAACAACCCAAATAAAATGTGTTCGTAGAATTAATGCTGCTACAGATGTTCAAATTTCAACTTCTGAACTTACCAATGGAAGCACCTATTATATATCCATTGATAATTATGTGGGAACTGCTTATCAGGGAACGTTCACCCTATGCATTGATGACCAGGTAACAAATGATGATATAGCTGGAGCAACGGTTATAAGCCACTCGGCAAATAATTGCTCAATTGATGCCGCTTATTCTACCCTCTTTGCAACATCAGAAACAGGAGAACTTAAAGGCAGTTGTTGGGAGAACGGGCCCAATTATACACGCTGGTTTGCTTTTGTAGCAACTTCTGCAGCAGTAACCTTAGATCTTAAAGTCGGTGGTGCAGAAGGTTCTATGAGGCATCCAAATATGGCACTTTGGGAAGCAGATGGCACAACTCAAGTAGCTTGTGTGAGAAGAATTAATGCGACAACCGATGTGCAAATTTCAACTGCTATGCTCACCATTGGTAATACCTATTACGTATCTGTTGATAATTATGTGGGGTTAGGATACCGAGGAACCTTTACCTTATGCATTGATAATACCGTAACTTATGATGACTATAATGGAGCAATTACTATTACCCATTCAGCAAACAATTGCTCTGCAGACGCTGCTTATTCAACAATAAATGCTACGGCTGACTTAAATAAAGGAACTTGTTGGGAAAATGGGCCAAATTATAACCGATGGTTTA
>JAMOMJ010000047.1 GCA_027067135.1 Cyclobacteriaceae bacterium | reverse complement strand
GAACGAAGTGTAATTATGATTTTTGTTAGTTTTCTCTAAATAACTTTTTATAAGCGATAGAAATGTGATTCTATTCTTAGTTTTGCGCCATGCAGATAGAACAACTATTAAAAATTGCTCATAAAGCAGGTGTTGCCATTTTAGAAATATATAATGATGCTGAACTCTCAAAAGTAGTAGATCATAAAGCAGATGATTCCCCTTTAACGTTGGCTGACAAGGCCTCTAATAAAGTTATTATGGAGGGGCTTCAAAACTTACAATCAGGTTATCCTATATTATCTGAAGAAGAAACACATGCTTCTTTTGAAGAAAGAAAGAAATGGTCAACCTTTTGGCTTGTTGATCCTTTAGATGGAACCAAAGAATTTATCAATAGGAATGGGGAGTTTACGGTTAATATAGCACTTATTGAAAATGGCAAACCGATTTTAGGAGTAATTTATGTACCTGTAACAGATACAATGTATTGGGGGAGCAACAAAATGGCCTTTATCAAAAGAGGAGAAGCTGATGTTGAAGAATTAAAGGTTAATAATTCAACTACTAATAGAATTGCTGTCCGAAGCAAATCGCACGCTTCACCCGAAGAGGGAATTGTGCTCAAAAAATATAGCGTAATCGATAGTATTTCTGTGGGTAGTTCTCTCAAATTTTGTATGGTGGCCGAAGGGAAAGCAGATGTGTATTACCGCCACGGCCCAACCATGGAATGGGATATTGGAGCAGGACAAGCTATTTTAGAAGCTGCAGGAGGTAAGGTGTTTATTGAAACAAGTGATAAACCTTTTGTTTATAATAAGGAAAAACTCCTAAATGGTTCGTTTCTTTGTTTGGGTTTTTAATAGAATACTATGGCAGCAAATATACACCCATTGGGTAATTCTACTTTAGGTAGAAAGGATAAAGAAAGCCTCCTAAAGCAAAAAGGAGTTGTTGTTTGGTTAACAGGTTTATCTGGCTCTGGTAAAAGCACAATAGCTCAAGGAGTAGAACAAATGCTTCATAATAAAGGAGCCATTACTAAATTATTAGATGGCGATAATTTACGTACAGGCTTAAACTCGAATTTGGGGTTTTCCGCAAAAGATCGAGAAGAAAATATTAGAAGAGTAGCTGAAGTGGCTAAGTTATTTATGGAAAATGGTGTTATTACCATTTGTTCGTTTGTGAGCCCAACCATAAAAATTCGTACAAATGCCAAACGAATTATTGGTGATGTTGATTTTATGGAGGTATATGTAAATACCTCTTTTGAAGAATGTGCCAAGCGAGATGTAAAAGGATTATATAAAAAAGCATTAGCAGGTGAAATAAAGAATTTTACAGGCCTAGATGCACCTTTTGAATCTCCATCTCACCCAAATCTTATTATTGATACTACCAATCAATCAATCGATGAATCAGTTGATAAATTATTTAATTCAATTTTAGAACGTATAAACTAAATGCAATCTTATAATCTCAATCATTTAAAAGTATTAGAAGCGGAAGCAATCTTTATTTTGCGAGAGGTTGCAGCTCAATTTGAAAATCCTGCGCTGCTGTTTTCTGGTGGAAAAGATTCTATTGTAGTAGCCCATCTAGCTCGAAAAGCATTCTATCCATCTAAACTCCCTTTCCCATTAGTACATATAGATACGGGTCATAATTTTGAAGAAACAATCGCCTTTAGAGATAAATATGTGAAGGAAATATGTGCAAAACTAATTATAGGTTTAGTACAAGACTCTATTAATGAAGGTAAAGTAGTAGAAGAAAAAGGGTTTAATGCAAGCCGAAATGGATTGCAAACGGTAACCTTGCTCGATACCATTGAAAAGTATAAATATGATGCGGCTTTAGGTGGTGCTCGTAGAGACGAAGAAAAAGCCAGAGCCAAAGAACGATTCTTCTCACATCGTGATGAATTTGGACAGTGGGATCCTAAAAACCAACGCCCGGAGTTATGGAACCTATTTAATGGAAAGAAGAATTTTGGAGAACACTTTCGGGTTTTTCCAATTTCTAACTGGACAGAGATGGATGTATGGCAGTACATATTAATGGAAGAAATTGAACTGCCTTCCTTATATTTTGCAAAAGAACGTGAGGTATTTGTGAGAGATGGAGTAATTATGGCAGCATCTGAACATATTCAGAGAAGGGAAGGAGAGAAAGTAACTAAACAACTGGTTCGATTTAGAACCATTGGAGACATAACTTGTACAGGTGCCGTTGAATCTGGCGCTGATGACTTACATTCAATTATTGAAGAAGTTTCGACAACGCGAGTAACAGAGCGAGGAACAAGAGCAGATGATAAACGCTCTGAAGCAGCCATGGAAGACCGCAAAAAAGAAGGATATTTCTAAAATGTGAAATAAGAAATGTGAAATGTGAAATAAGAAATAAGAAATAAGAAATAAGAAATAAGAAAAGTGTAGAAAATGGAAAACTTGAAACTAAATGAAGATTTAAAAGCAAGGTCAAAGAGATTTTCGCTTGATATTTTTCGTTTTTATGACTTGCTTCCTAAAACTGAACAGTCAAGGATAATAGGAAAACAATTAATAAGATGTGCATCATCAGTAGGGGCAAATACGAGGTCTGCATTTAGAGGTAGAAGCACTAAAGAATTTGTAGCTAAACTAGGGATTGTGGTTGAGGAAGCTGACGAATCTTGTTTTTGGCTCGAACTGGTTGATGAACTAAGCCTTGTAAAAGATAACGATAAAGTTAAAAGATTATTGAAAGAGGCGGAGGAGCTAACTGCCATTTTTAACTCAATAAAATATAAATATAAAAAATAGGATAATTTTTAAATACGAGATATGAAAGGTGAAATGTAAAAAATAATATTCGAATGTATGACTCACAATTTTAAGGATTATGCATTTTTCTTATTTCACATTTCATATCTCATACTTATAATATGAGCGATACAAATAATTATTTAAACATGGAGCTTCTTCGCTTCACCACAGCAGGCAGCGTAGATGATGGAAAAAGTACCCTCATCGGCCGTATGCTATACGATTCTAAATCTATTTTTCAGGATCAATACGAAGCTATTGAGGCCTCAAGTAAAAAGAAGGGTGATGAAAATGTAAATCTGGCTTTGTTAACCGATGGACTAAGATCCGAAAGAGAACAAGGAATTACCATTGATGTGGCCTATCGTTATTTTGCTACTCCAAAGCGCAAATTTATTATTGCGGATACTCCTGGTCATATTCAATACACTCGAAATATGGTTACAGGTGCATCAACAGCGAACCTTGCCATAATACTAATTGATGCTCGAAAGGGAGTGCAAGAGCAAACTCACCGTCATACATTTATTGCTTCCCTATTGGGAATTCCTCATATCGTGTTTTGTATCAATAAAATGGATTTGGTTGATTATGACGAAGAAGTATATGAATCAATAAAAAAGGAAACAGAGCTATTTGCCTCTAAATTGAATGTGAGTGATGTTAGGTTTATTCCTATTAGTGCGCTCAAAGGAGATAATGTGGTAAATAAATCAGAGAATATGGATTGGTATCAAGGCAGTACATTGCTGTATCTTCTGGAAACCATTCATATAGGCAGTGATTTTAATCATGTTGATTGCCGTTTTCCTGTGCAAACTGTAATTCGGCCTATGAGCGATAAATACCATGATTTTAGAGGATACGCTGGTAGAATTTCAAGTGGCGTATTTAAGCCAGGAGATAGTGTAACCGTGTTGCCAAGTGGTTTTACTAGTAAAATAAAATCCATAGAATTAATGGATAAAAAGTTGGAAGAAGCGTATGCTCCCATGTCAGTAACTATTACTTTGGAAGACGAAATTGATATTAGTAGGGGAGATATGATTGTAAGAGATAATAACCAACCTACAGTTACGCAAGATGTTGATTTAATGATTACTTGGTTAAACGAAAAAGCATTGGTGTCGGGAGGCAAATACGGTTTAAGACATACCACTAATGATGCTCGATGTATGGTAAAGGAAGTTGTTTACAAAATGGATATCAATACGCTTCATAGAATGGAAGATGATAGAACCATTGGGATGAATGATATTGGTAGAATAAAAATTAGAACAACTAAGCCGTTATTTATTGATCGTTACGAGAGAAACAGAGAAACAGGTAGTGTT
>JAMOMJ010000046.1 GCA_027067135.1 Cyclobacteriaceae bacterium | reverse complement strand
CAAAGATTATCTGAATCATTATACTTTTCTGCAAAGGCAATTCCTGTACCTAATGGCACTTGGCCACCTACGATACCGTGGCCACCATAAAAATGGTGTTCCTTATCAAACATATGCATAGAGCCACCATTACCTTTAGAAATGCCTGTTTCCTTTGCAAAAAGTTCGGCCATAATTTTCTTAGGGTCAGAGCCCAACGCAATTGGGTGTGCATGGTCGCGATAGGCTGTAATATGCTTATCTCCTTCTTTTAAGGCAGAAACAGCACCCGCTACACAGGCTTCTTGCCCAATGTAAAGGTGACAAAAGCCTTTTATTTTTTGCTGTCCATAAAGTTGGCCAGCTTTTTCTTCGAACCTACGCATATAAAGCATTTGCTCGTACCAATTCATGTATTGGGCCTTCGAGAATTTCAATTTTAAACCGGTCGTTTTCTTTGTTTTTGAAGTTGCCATTTTTGCTCGGTATCTTTGGTTGTTATAAGAACTCGCAAAGCTAGCTAATACAAGTTCTTTTTGTAAACATCCCTTTGAAAATATTTGTTTAATCAATGGTATTTAAGAATTTAACTCTTTTCAATTTTAAAAATTTCGAATCCTTAGAGGTTGATTTTATTGATGGGTTAAACTGCTTTGTGGGCCATAATGGGGCTGGAAAAACAAATATTTTAGATGCACTTCATTATTTATCTATGACGAAGAGCTCTATCAATTCTGTAGATAGTGCCAATATTAAATTTGAGGAAAATCAATTTATGATTAAGTCGAAGGTTCATGTTAAAAAGAAAAATCGTCTTATTAATTGTGCAGCCTCTATTGGTAAAAAGAAAGAGGTTAAAGTAGATAAAAAGGAGCACGAAAAGCTGAGCCATCATATTGGCATGTTTCCCTTAGTGATGATTTCTCCGAATGACACCGATCTCATTTATGACAGTAATGAGGTAAGAAGGAGGTTTTTTGATAGTGCTATTAGTCAGTCGAACAAAGAGTACTTACAGCACCTAATTACTTATACGTTTGCTTTAAAAAACAGGAATGCTTTATTAAAAATGGATGCAAATAAAGCCCCTATGGATTATGACCTTCTAAAAACATATACCAATTTGCTCATAAAACATGGGAAGCCCATCCACGAAGAGCGAGCCGCCTATGTAAGGCAATTCCTTACCTTATTTAATGAGCATTATGGATCCTTACATTCTAAAATAGAGCCAGTTTCTATTCAATATGAAAGTCAGTTTGAAGGCAAATCTATTGAAGCACTCTATGAGCAATCATTGCAAAAGGATTTAATTACACAGAGAACAAGCGTTGGTATTCATAAAGATTCTTTCCTCTTTACTATATATGATAAACCATTAAAACGTCATGGTTCGCAAGGACAACAAAAATCATTTTTGGTAGGGCTAAAACTGGCTCAATTCGAATTGCTCTCTGCCCAAAAAAAACTAAAACCCACTTTATTGTTGGATGATATTTTTGACAAACTCGATGATGAACGAATGCATAAGCTGCTTCAAAAAGTGACTGCCAATGAATACGGGCAATTATTTATTACGGATGCCCGCCCCGAACGAACGCTTAAAGTATTAGAAGCAAATAAACTTGGTGCTCGTATATTTGAGGTTGAAAACGGAGCCATTATTAATACCTCTGATTATGAAGCCTAAATATAACCGTGAAAATTACCGTAATGCTGAACCCACAGCATTAAAGGATGCTATTAATCAGATGTATGACACCTATAACCTGAAACGAAAAGTGGATGAGGGAACTATAATTACCTATTGGGAAAAGATAATGGGCACTCCAGTAGCTAAAAGAACTACCAACTTATTTTTTAGAGATAAAAGATTAATTGTTGAACTTAGTTCTGCCCCATTGAAACAAGAACTTACCTTATCAAAGCCAAAAATATTAGAGCTTTTTGCCAAAGAAGTTGGTGTTGGCATTGTTGAAGAAGTGGTGTTTTTGTAGAACCCACAAGCATCATTCTGAACGGAGTGAAGAATCTCAATGGTGATTGCAATACATTATTAAGAGGTTCTTCATTAAGAGGTTCTTCACTCCGTTCAGAATGACGTACGCCTAATTAGGGCTTGCTGAAAAACACATAAATGAAGGTTTATTAGGGAATTACAGTAGTTAACTGCTAATAAAGTGCAAGGGTTTTAACCAAAATTGGCTAAACCCCTTGCACCTGTTAATTTTAGTAAATTTTAATTTAGTAAAATTTTGTTAGTCCCAGGCACGTCATCTACTTCACAGGCTTCAGCTCGAAGCCCCGATAAATTAAATCGGGGCATCTTCGCTTTGCCTGCTCGTATCTAACGCACTTGGGACTTTTTCAGCAAGCCCTAATTAATCCACTCAAAACCGCAATAAGGAACGAGCACTTTAGGTATTTTAATACCCTCTGCTGTTTGATTGTTCTCTAAAATGGCCGCTACAATTCTTGGCAACGCCAAGGCGCTTCCGTTGAGTGTATGAAGGAATTGTGGTTTTTTGTCGGCTCCTTTAAACCGAAGTTTAAGTCGGTTAGCCTGGTAAGTTTCAAAATTACTAACAGAGCTTACTTCCAGCCACTTTTCCTGAGCTGCAGAAAACACTTCCATATCATAGGTAATGGCAGAAGTAAACCCTAAGTCACCTCCACAAAGCAATAATACCCTATAAGGTAATTCCAGTTTCTTTAGCAACGACTGAATATAATTGCTCATATCATCCAGCGCCTCATACGATTTATCTGGGTGCTGAATTTGAACAATTTCTACTTTATCAAATTGGTGTAAACGATTTAATCCACGTACGTGGGCTCCCCAAGAACCAGCTTCACGTCTAAAACATGGGGTAAAGCCAGTATGCTTTTTAGGGAGCTCCTCTTCCTTGAGAATATTACCTCGATACATATTCGTAATAGGCACCTCTGCCGTGGGAATTAAATAATAATCATCCTCCGTAGCATGGTACATCTGTCCTTCTTTATCTGGTAATTGGCCAGTAGCAATACCTGATGCTTGATTGATTAATATTGGAGGTTGCACCTCGTTATAGCCTGCTTCTGTGGCTTCATCCAAAAAGAAATTAACAAGTGCCCGTTGAAGTTTGGCGCCTTTTCCCTTATACACTGGAAATCCTGCACCAGTGATTTTATTACCCAGTTCAAAATCTATGATGTCGTATTTTTCTATCAAATCCCAATGAGGCTTGGCTCCATCATATAAGTTTGGCACTTCACCATGTGTACTTAACACTTCATTATCTTCATCTGAATTGCCAGCTGGAACCTTTGGGTTAGGCACATTAGGAATGGTGTAAAGGAGTTGTTGCAATTCATCTTCAACTTTCTTGAGAGCCTCTCCTAGTTGCTTACTTTCAGATTTGAACGCAGCCGTTTTCTTTTTTACTTCTTCGGCTTCTGCTTTTTTACCTTGCCCCATCAATTGCCCAATTTGTTTTGCAAGTAGATTTGCTTCAGCCAAAGTCGCATCATTCTTTTGTTGAATGGCTTTTCTTTGCTCATCTAAATCCAACAAACTATTTATTGCATTTTCAGCTTCCTTAAAGTTTCGTCTAATCAATCCGCTAATTACGGCTTCCTTATTTTCCTTGATTTGGGCAATCTGTAACATATCTTATGCAGTATTTAAGCTGCAAAATAAGGCAATAAGCATCAATAAAAGCCACTTAATTGGGTCATAAATGTTGATTTCATACAAATACCTGCTTATTCTTTGAAAATAATAAAGCAAACCCCTATACTTGCATAACCAATAACGAACAAAACCATTTCTGGTAACCGTTCATTCAAATTCGTTTATTGCATTCCGATACTTAAAAACGACCACACCAAATAATATTTATAGATCTTAATTGACTACAATGTTCTTAATCAAGAACACACATTACACAAATTTATGTACACATTAGAAGAATTAAATGTGCTCCTTCTTTCTGAATTGAAGGAGATCGCAGAAAAGTTAGAGGTTACTAACTATAAAAAATTACCCAAAAAAGAACTTATCTATAAAATACTAGATAAACAGGCGATTACGCCAGAAAAAGATTTGCCTAGTAAGCCTAAAGCAAAGGTTGCTGCAAAACCAAAAGCAGAAAAGAAGCAAGACGCTCGTCCTGCTAGAAAAAATCCTAAAAAAGAAGCTGCAACTGCTCCTAAAAAATCAGAAGACAAAAAAGAGGATGCAACTGATGACTTGCTTAAATCTTTTAATCTTGAAGGGGAAACTGCACCTAAAAAAAGTGTAGAGAAAAAGCCAGAGCAAAAATCTAAACCTGAATCTAAGTCTAAAAGAAGAATTCATCCTGATGTATTAAAGCTTAGGGAGAAAAAAGAAAACGAAGAGAAAAAGGGTAGTGAAGGTAAAGAGGAAACAGCAGGAGTTAAAGAATCTAAGCCCGTTGAAAAGCCTGCTGAGAAGCCTGTAAGAAATGAGCGTTTTCAAGAAAAAAAGAAAAACTTAGCAACCATCAGAGAGTTTGAAGGACTTATTGAAAATGAAGGCGTGCTAGAAATGATGCAAGATGGCTACGGGTTTTTACGTTCATCCGATTATAATTATCTAGCAAGCCCTGATGATATTTACGTATCGCCCTCACAAGTTAAACTGTTTGGTTTAAAAACTGGAGATACCGTTAGAGGTCAAATTAGGCCTCCAAAAGAAGGGGAGAAATACTTTGCTTTAATCAAAGTTAGCCTTGTAAACGGTAGAACTACTGAAGAAATAAGAGATCGTATTCCTTTCGAATATTTAACTCCTCTATTTCCTGAAGAAAAATTAAACTTAAGCTCTAAACCCGATAGATACTCAACTCGTGTAATGGACTTATTTGCTCCTATTGGAAAAGGCCAAAGAGGCATGATTGTGGCTCAGCCTAAAACAGGTAAAACTGTGCTACTGAAAGAAATTGCCAATGCAATTGCCGAAAACCATCCTGAAGTTTATCTTATTATTTTATTAATTGATGAACGCCCTGAGGAAGTGACAGATATGGCACGAAGCGTAAAAGCGGAAGTGGTTTCTTCCACTTTTGATGAGCAAGCAGACAGGCATGTTAAAGTGGCCAACATTGTGCTTGAAAAAGCAAAACGTATGGTTGAATGTGGTCACGATGTAGTTATTCTTCTTGATTCATTAACTCGTTTAGCAAGGGCGCATAACACAACGGTTCCTTCTTCCGGTAAAATCTTATCGGGTGGTGTAGATGCCAATGCATTGCATAAACCTAAACGTTTCTTTGGTGCAGCACGTAATGTAGAAAACGGTGGTTCTTTAACCATTATGGCTACAGCCCTTATAGATACAGGTTCTAAAATGGATGAAGTTATTTTTGAAGAATTCAAAGGCACAGGTAACTGGGAGCTTGTATTGGACAGAAAGCTAGCTAATAAGCGTGTTTATCCTGCGATCGATGTTCCTGCTTCTGGAACCAGAAGAGAAGACTTATTAATGGATAAAGAAGAGCTTCAACGAATTTGGATATTAAGAAAGTTTATGAGCGATATGAACTCTGTTGAATCAATGGAATTCTTATTACAGAAAATGAAAGGAACTAGAAATAATGCAGAATTCTTAGTTTCTATGAACGGATAATCAGGTTAAAAACAAAAAAGGCTAATTGAATAATTCAATTAGCCTTTTTTGTTGGCACTCTCGTCATTCTGAACGTAGTGAAGCCAGCCTGCCACAGACAGGAACCTCATCACACAATAATGTAATGAGGCTCTTCGATTCCTCAGGGTGACGTGGGGTTCTTTACAGACCTGAGTTCGACCTAAGGAAATTTTGTAAATAACTGTATTTCTCTGTGAGTTTGCCGTTATCGGTTATTGTTGCTCGTTTGATAACTTCCTCTTTATCATCTGAAAATAAATGTGGTAGCACATTATTAATTAATTGTTCACCAAAATCATTGGAGGCATTAATGGGCAATTCACAAGGCAGGTTATCTACTGCCATAACAGTAATATTAGATTCATCTGAAAAGGCAGGCTTCTCAACTCCTTCTTTTGCAGAGTAATCATAGACAGGTTCTGCAATAGTACTTGGTCTTAGCGTAGAAGGAATTGAGCCTTCAATATCACAGGTAATATCTGCAATTACTTTTATTTTAAAATCAGGCTTAGTTGCATCTTCTCTAGTAAATAACACAGGTGCGTGAGGATCCCAAAAAGCCCCCGCAACTAACAAATCGGCCTCCTTCGCATATTTTAAAAAATCTCCTTCAAAGTCTTTTGGGTCAGAATGAAATTTCTTAATATCAAATAAACTACCATCTTTGGTTTTATTATACTCATCGGAATGAATTTGTGTATACACAGGATAGTCAAACCGTTCAGTCAAGAATTGTTGGGGTGTTACCCTAGTAATTCTCATACCCAGAAATACTTCTTCGGCTCCTTTAGAAACACGTCCTCTGCCCGTTAAAATAATTTTTATTGGGGGTAATTTAACTTTTGAATATTCTGTTTGTAAATCATCTAAGTCATAACAAGTATTAGCTGCTCTTATGCTAAAGAGATTAAACCTTTCTCCATAAGTTTTAATACCATTATAGGCTCCAACAATACCTGCATACCTACCAAAAGCTACTACTCTAGCTCCCTTTGAGTCTGTTAACCCTTCATAGTCAACTAGCTTAATTTTCTTTTCAATAATAGTTTGTAAAAGCTTTTGATTGTAGGGTTGTTCCTTAGAGGTATGTGAGAAGAAAAAATAGGTTTTATTGGAAATTAAATCTGGCATTGGTACTTCTTTAACACCTAGGAGCACATCGCAATCCCCTACATTGTGAACTACATATAATCCTTCATCAATGTATTCTTGATCTTTAAAACAACGAATGTCACTTGACTGAACTACCACTTCTACATCGAAGCTCTCTTGCAACTCTGCTGCTTGTTTTGGTGTTAATGGAACTCGTTTATCAACGGGAACCTTGCCTTCTTTAATTAACCCTATTTTTATCATATTAGAATCGTTCTTTTTCTACTCTGCTCAAATATTTATTTATTTCTAATAATAGTATTAGAGCATATGCCAATCCTAAAAAGATGGCCATTGCATAAGCAATTTCTTTTATAATACTTGGGCTAGAGGGCTCTGTAAAGACCGTAAAGCTATCTCGAACTTCAAAATCTGTTCCTAGCTCTAATGCGGTTTCAGTTGACTGAAGCTGTTTATAAAGGCTAATACTTTGGTTATAAAATGTAGTTGGGTTCAGGTTTCCCGATTCCCCTACATACACATTATTACTGGTAGATTCATCCTTGCGATTTGCATTTGCTTTCATATTTAAGTTGAACAAATGCTTTAAGCTATCGAGCTGCTTGATATCTGCTTTAAGTTTAGCAATTAAGTTTTGCTGGTTAATCTTCGTGATTCTTATCCTATTCTTTACATAAGGATTGTTTTTGAAATACCCTATTAGAGAGCCCTGCAATGTCTCAATCATTGAATTATCAAAGACATCTACAGAAAGTATATATGTTCTTTTATTCTGGATATACAGTTGATCCACTATTTTCTGAATGTCTTCATCACCAACTTTAAGCTCTCCAAGTTTTTGTTTGAGCACTTCAATATCCACTATATCTTGCTCCGAAACTAAAGGTTCATAATGAAACTCTTTAATGTTTTTTGCTACTTCAACATCAAGTGCTAAGAGCTTAGCAAGCCCTGTTCTCTCTTCTTCTTTACATAAAACGTTAAGTTCTTCTATGTTATTTTCAAATAGCCTTGTATTAAAATAAGAAGAAGAAATAAGCATAGAAGTTGAATAATAAGGTTTATTCACTTTATTATAGGCGGCTCCCAAAATAGCTCCTAGTATTACCATTCCTAGAATTAGAAACTTATAATTAAGACTAACTCTCCTAAACCTAATAATTAGGTTAACAAACCAGTTGCCAACATTTATAAAACCATTGCCAATTGCTTGAAATAATTTTCGTAAATCAATTTCATCATCTCGGTATTGTTCGTTTGAATTTTGCTCGTTCATAGGATAAATATTTGCCACAAAATTATACAAAAAAAGAAGAAAGAAATCTCATTGGGTTACTATAGTCATTATTACTAATTTTGCACTTTCATATTAAAAGATGAATTTTGGAACAAAAATTAATATCTGTCATCGGATTAGGCTATGTTGGCCTCCCGTTAGCTGCAGAATTTGCTAAAAAAAGATCTGTTATTGGTTTTGATATTAATGCGGCAAGAATTAACGAATTATCTAACGGTATAGATAGAACCTTAGAACTAAGTAAAGAGGAACTCACACAAGCCATTCACCTTCAATTCACGTCTGATAAAAACAAAATTTCACAGGCAAAAATCTATATAATCACGGTTCCTACCCCCATAGACAGCCATAAAAAACCAGACTTAAGCCCACTTGAAAAAGCTAGTGAGTTAATTAGCTCGGTTTTAAAAAGAGACGACATCGTTATCTATGAATCTACTGTTTACCCAGGTGCGACTGAAGAAGTATGTGTGCCAATTTTAGAAAAAGGAAGTGGGCTAACATTCAATAAAGATTTTTTCTGCGGATATTCACCTGAGCGAATAAACCCAGGCGACAAAGAACATAGAGTTGCTGATATAAAAAAAGTAACAAGTGGTAGCACACTAGAAATTGGGAAAGAAGTAGATGCTCTATATGGAGAAATAATTAAAGCAGGAACGCATTTAGCTAGTTCTATTAAAGTGGCAGAGGCTGCTAAAGTGATTGAAAACTCACAGCGAGATTTAAATATAGCTTTTGTAAATGAATTAGCTAAAATTTTTCACAAAATTGGAATTGATACTCACGAAGTATTAGAAGCAGCAGCTACCAAATGGAACTTTTTGCCTTTTAAACCAGGTTTAGTTGGAGGTCATTGCATTGGGGTTGACCCTTATTATCTAACCTATAAAGCTGAGAGCCTTGGGTATAATCCACAAGTAATTTTAGCAGGCCGAAGAGTAAATGATGGCATGGGTGCTTATGTGGCAAGCAGAGTTATGAAACTTTTAAATGTGGCTGGCACAGCACATAATGCAAAGGTTTTGATACTTGGCATTACATTTAAAGAAGATTGTCCTGATATTAGAAACTCAAGAGTGATAGATGTAATTAAAGAATTAAAAGAATTTGGCACCAATGTAGAAGTTTATGACCCCAATGCCAATTCTAAGGAAGTGAAAGAAGAGTACAATATTTCACTTCTTGAAAAGCCCACTTCTAATTACGATGCGATTGTATATGCAGTAAAGCACAAATCGTTTTCAAATCTTGATTGGGAACAACTCAAAAGTAAAAACACAGTAGTTTTTGATGTAAAAGGAGCATTAGAAAAATCATTAACAGAAGAGAGACTTTAGATATGAAAGGAATAATTTTAGCTGGAGGTTCAGGAACAAGGTTGCACCCATTAACATTGGCGGTAAGTAAACAGCTAATGCCTATCTATGATAAGCCTATGATTTACTACCCCTTATCTACTTTAATGTTAGCAGGTATAAGAGAGGTATTAATAATTTCAACGCCTGAAGATTTGCCAAACTTTGAAAAACTATTGGGAGATGGCTCTAGGATAGGTTGCCAATTTTCGTACAAAGTACAACCAAACCCCGAAGGGCTTGCTCAGGCTTTTATTATAGGTAAAGAGTTTATAGGAAAGGATGATGTGGCTTTAATCTTAGGAGATAATATTTTTTATGGATCGGGTATGGCGCAATTAATGCAATCGCACACCAGCCCTAAAGGTGGTGTTGTTTTTGCCTACCATGTAAATGATCCTGAGCGCTATGGAGTGGTTGAGTTTGATGAGGATAAAAAAGCAATCTCCATTGAAGAGAAACCAAGTAATCCAAAATCCCATTTTGCAGTACCTGGATTATACTTTTATACCAATGACGTGGTTAGAATTGCTGAAAACATTAAACCTAGCCATAGAGGTGAGCTAGAAATTACAGATGTAAACAAAGTGTACCTTGAAAAAGGCAAGTTAGAAGTGGGTATCTTAGACCGTGGAACAGCCTGGCTTGATACGGGTACAATAGAGTCGTTAATTGAAGCTGGAGAATTTGTGAAAGTAATAGAAAATAGGCAAGGGCTTAAAATAGGCTGTATTGAAGAGGTTGCTTATTTGATGAACTATATTACAAAAGAACAATTAGAGGAATTGGCACAACCACTTTTAAAAAGTGGCTATGGTAAATACCTTATCAACCTTTTGAAAAGATAATTTTGGGATTACAAGAGAGAGAAATTAAGAATTCTAGTGTGTTGGTAACTGGTGGAGCCGGCTTTATTGGCTCCAACCTGATTGATGTGCTGCTTAAACAAAAAAATAAAGTTGTTTGTTTAGATAATTTTTCTACCGGAAAAAGAGCAAATATTGAAAATCATACTAACAACCCAAATTTTAAGTTAATAGAAGGAGATATACGTAATTTTGACGATTGTCAGGCAGCTACTTGTGGAACAAATTATGTGCTTCACCAAGCAGCGCTGGGTTCGGTGCCCAGATCTATCAAAGACCCAATCACTACTAATGAAGTTAATATTACCGGTTTTTTAAACATGCTTATTGCGGCTAGAGACAACAAAGTTAAACGTTTTGTTTATGCAGCAAGCTCCTCTACCTATGGCGACCACCCCGGCTTACCTAAAGTAGAAGATAAAATTGGCAAGCCCCTTTCGCCTTATGCGGTAACCAAATATGTAAATGAATTATATGCCGATGTTTTTTACAAAACCTATGGATTGGAAACCATTGGGTTACGCTATTTTAATGTGTTTGGAAGAAGACAAGACCCCAATGGAGCTTATGCTGCTGTAATTCCCAAATTTATAAGCCAGTTGGTAAACTTAGAGTCTCCGACTGTCAATGGAGATGGAAAAACATCCCGTGATTTTACCTATATTGATAATGTGATTCAAATAAACCAACTGGCAGCACTTGTAACCAATAATGATGCGGTTAACAAAGTATATAATGTGGCTGTTGGCGGTAGAGTTTCTTTAATCGAGATGTTTGAATCGTTGAAATCTAATTTATCCAAGTATCAAAATAATATTAAAAACGTTGAATTAAACTTTGGACCTGAACGAGTAGGAGATGTGAAACATTCGCAAGCAGATATTTCATTTGCCGAGAAAGAATTAGGCTATAGTCCTGTGTTTGATTTTGAAACAGGAATTAAAAATTATGTTGAATGGTATTGGAAACACAAATTGAATCATGAAAATTGAAGAAACGAAGCTAAAAGGTTGTTTTCTTATAAACCCTAAAGTATTTGAAGACGATAGAGGGTACTTCTTTGAAAGCTTTAATCAAAGAGAATTTGAAAATGCAATTGGTCAACATACAAATTTCGTTCAAGACAATCAATCTCAATCAAGCTATGGCGTTATTCGAGGGCTACATTTACAAGTTGGGGAAATGGCTCAGGCAAAATTGATTAGGGTAATCCAAGGTGAAATATTAGATGTTATTGTAGATACAAGAAAAAATTCTTCTACTTATGGTCAGCATGCTAGTTTTATATTAAGTGAAGAAAACAAACAGCAATTATTTATACCTCGTGAATTTGCGCATGGGTTTGTTGTGTTATCAAACATAGCCACAATCCACTACAAAGCTGATAATTACTATGCTCCTAATAACGAGTCTGGTATTATTTATAATGACAGTGATCTAAACATAGATTGGCAAATTCCTATGAGAGACATTAAAACTTCGGATAAGGACTTATTATTACCAACACTAAAAGAATTTAAAAACAAATATGCCTAACTCTACAATTCTTGTTACTGGAGGCTCAGGTTTTATTGGGTCGAACTTTATTCCATATTTTTTGGAAAAGAACCCAAGCGTAAAGCTTGTTAATTTAGATATACTTACCTATGCAGGCAATCCCGATAACCTTTGCGAAGTTGAATCCCACCCCAATTACATATTTGTTAAAGGAGATATTAGAGACTATTCATTTATAGAAGAACTGTTTAATACGTATGATTTTAATGGGGTATTTCATTTTGCAGCAGAATCGCATGTTGATAACTCCATTACCGGTCCCAAAGCGTTTATTGAAACCAATGTAAATGGCACCTTTAATTTAATTGAAGTTGCTAGAAACAAATGGCTGGATGCTCCTTTTAAAGTTAAAGAAGGGTATGAGGGCAACCGCTTTCATCATGTTTCTACCGATGAGGTGTATGGAAGTTTGGGCGAAACGGGACTGTTTACAGAAAAAACCCCTTATGCCCCTAACAGCCCATACAGTGCATCCAAAGCCTCTTCGGATTTTTTAGTTCGTTCCTATTTCCATACCTATGGAATGAATGTGGTTACAACCAACTGCTCAAATAATTATGGGCCTAAGCAGCATGATGAAAAGCTCATTCCCACTATTATTAGAAAAGCTCTGGCTCAAGAGCCTATTCCCATTTATGGAGATGGGAAAAACGTACGTGATTGGCTCTACGTACTAGACCATTGCAAGGGCATTGAACTGGCCTATAAAAAAGGCATGCCTGGAGAAACCTATAATATCGGTGGCAAAAACGAGCGTGATAATCTTTACATTGTAGATAAAATCTGTGCCATTTTAGATGAGGTTAATGCTAACCCCAATGGAACTTCTTATAAAGAGTTGATTAGCTTTGTAAAAGATAGGCCGGGTCATGATCAGCGTTATGCTATTGATGCCACTAAAATTGAAAGCCAGCTAAGCTGGAAAGCAGATGAAGATTTTGAGTCAGGCATACTGAAAACAGTAGATTGGTATTTGGCTAAATACCTGAATAAATGAAGGTGATTTTCATTTTTGGAACCCGCCCCGAAGCCATAAAAATGGCTCCCTTGATTAAAACATTTCAGGCAGGGCAAGCAATGGATGTTGTAGTGGCAGTAACAGGTCAGCATAAAGAAATGCTTTATCAGGTGTTGGGGTTTTTTGAGATTATACCTGATTACGATTTGGAGCTGATGCAGCCCAACCAAACTATTTATGATATAACATCTAGGGCATTATTGGGGTTAAAACCAATTTTAGATGAAGAAAAGCCAGATTTAATTTTTGTTCAAGGAGATACCACCACTGCTTTTGTAGGAGCTTTGGCAGGTTATTATAACCAAATAAAAGTAGCACATTTAGAAGCTGGCCTACGCAGTGGCGATATGCTTTCGCCTTTCCCAGAGGAAGGAAATAGAATTCTAGCTGGTCATCTAGCTGCCTATCATTTTGCGCCTACTAAACGAGCTATTAGTAATTTAGCTACTGAAGGCATCACCAAGCATGTGTATGAAGTTGGCAATACAGTTATTGATGCTTTACTTCTTGGATTAAAAATTCTAAAATCGAGTAATCAAGAAAACATTGAGCATCTTTTTAATGGAATTGATTTAGCCAAACGAGTTATTTTGGTAACTGGACATAGAAGAGAAAGTTTTGGAAAACCCTTTGAGAATATGGTGGGTGCTATTAAAGAAATTGCTAACCGATACCAAGATGTTGAAATCATATATCCTGTTCATCTTAACCCAAACGTAAGAGGTATTGTAAACAAAGAGCTTGACAATACCCCAAATATTCATTTAATTGAACCTTTGGATTACCCGGCTTTAATATGGCTAATGGAAAAATCGTATTTTGTATTAACCGATTCCGGGGGAATACAAGAAGAAGCTCCAACTTTAGGCAAGCCTGTGCTTGTAATGCGAGATGTAACAGAACGCCAAGAAGGGGTAGAAGCAGGAACGGCAAAATTGGTAGGAACTAATAAAGAAGTGATTTTAAAAGAAGCTTTTGATTTATTAGATAATAAAAAATCCTATGAAAAAATGGCAAAGGCCGTTAACCCTTATGGTAACGGAACAACAAGTAAACAAGTATTGGACATTATTAAAAACAGCATCTAAATTAAACGTCATTACGAATTCCATTTTTACGGAATGAAGCAATCCGTAGATAATAAAAAGAATGCTGCGAAAACTAAACAATGTTGCTTTGAATTCAGCATACTTTATGTTTTCTCGCATTGACGAAATATAAAAATGAACAACAACATAAAAGTTACAATGATGGGCCTAGGCTATATTGGCCTGCCAACGGCTGCACTTATCGCAAGTAAAGGCATTCAGGTGTTAGGTGTAGATGTACAGCAATCTGTAGTTGACACCATTAATAATGGCAAAATACATATTGTTGAGCCAGACCTAGACGGTATTGTTAAACATGATGTTGATCGTGGATATTTAAAAGCATCCATTACAGCAGATAAGGCGGATGTGTTTTTAATTGCTGTACCCACTCCTTTTAAAGGAAATAATCATGAACCCGATCTCAAATATGTAGAATCTGCTACTCGCATGATTCTCCCCCATTTAGAAGAAGGAAATTTGTTCATCATTGAATCCACCTCTCCTGTAGGAACTACAGAAAAAATGGCGCATTTAATTTTTTCTGAACGACCTGAACTAGAAGGGAAAATACATATAGCCTATTGCCCCGAAAGAGTATTGCCGGGGAATGTGATTTATGAGCTTAAAAATAACGACCGTGCCATTGGTGGCATAGATGATGCCTCTACTCAAAAAGCATGTGATTTTTACAGACTTTTTGTTACAGGCGAACTTCACCAAACCAATGCCCGCACCGCTGAAATGTGCAAATTGGTAGAAAACTCATCAAGAGATGTACAAATTGCCTTTGCCAACGAGCTCTCTATGATTTGTGATGAGGCCAATATTGATGTGTGGGAGTTAATTAACCTTGCAAATAAGCACCCTCGAGTGAATATATTACAACCAGGTACTGGTGTTGGCGGACATTGCATTGCGGTAGATCCTTGGTTTATTGTTTCAGCGTTTAAAGAAAAGGCCAAAATTATTCGAACTGCAAGAGAAATTAATAATTACAAAACTGAATGGGTCATTGAAAAAATTAAGAATAAAGCTCTTGAGTTTGAGTTGAATGAAGGTCGAAAACCAATTATAGCTTGTTTTGGGCTAGCCTTTAAACCAAATATTGATGATTTAAGAGAGAGCCCAGCTCTTTATGTAGTTCAATCATTAATTAGGCAAGGATTTGAAGTATTAGCTGTGGAGCCTAATGTAAAATCAAGTGACGGCATAAAATTATATTCCACCCAAGAGGCTATCGATAAAATGAATTTAGGGTTTAAACTTGTAAATCATTCTAGTTTTTACGATTTACCTCCAAGTGTTATACCATTTGTTAAATAAAACCATACCAATTGTATCTTGAACTAAAAGACGTGATATTTGCAACTTTAATTTATTTTTTGAATGAAAAAAGCATTAATAACTGGAATAACAGGTCAAGATGGAGCGTACCTAGCTGAATTTCTTCTCAACAAGGGTTATGAAGTACATGGATTAAAAAGAAGATCTTCACTGTTTAATACAGACAGAATAGATCATTTGTATGAAGATCCTCATGAGCAAAATGTAAAACTTTTTTTGCATCATGGAGATATGACAGATTCTATGAATCTTACTCGAATCATCCAAGAAATACAACCCAATGAAATTTATAACCTAGCGGCCATGTCTCATGTTGCCGTCTCTTTTGAAACACCTGAATACGTGGCCAATGCAGATGGAACAGGAACATTAAGAATCTTAGAAGCGGTAAAACTTCTAGGGCTAGAACAAAAGACAAGAATATACCAAGCGAGTACTTCTGAACTATTCGGAAAGGTTCAAGAAATCCCACAAAGCGAGACAACCCCTTTTTATCCAAGATCGCCTTATGCTGTGGCCAAGATGTATGCCTACTGGATTACAGTTAATTATAGAGAAGCATATGGAATGTTTGCCTGCAATGGTATTTTATTCAACCATGAATCGCCTATCCGTGGCGAAACATTTGTAACTAGAAAAATTACAAGAGCAGCTTCTAAAATAGCATTAGGACTTCAGGATAAATTGTATTTAGGTAATTTAGATGCTAAACGAGATTGGGGTCATGCAAAAGATTATGTGCGCATGATGTGGATGATTCTGCAAGCAGACACCCCTGAAGACTGGGTAATTGCCACAGGTGAATCAACAACTGTTCGAGACTTTGTGAAAATGGCATTTGAATTTGCAGGAATTAAATTAGCTTTTAAAGGGACTGGTGTTAATGAAAAAGCCTATGTTGTTAGCTGTTCCAATCAAGAATACCAAGTAGCTATTGGTCAAGAAGTTGTGGCTGTTGACCCAAAATACTTTAGACCTACTGAGGTTGATCTTTTATTAGGAAACCCAACAAAAGCAGAGGAGAAGCTAGGGTGGAAACGAGAACATAACCTCAAAGATTTAGTAAACGATATGATGGCTTCAGACCTTAAGTTGATGACGAAAGACCAATACCTCCAAGATGGCGGTTATAGAATAAATAACTATTATGAATAGTATTCTTTAATGGAAATAAATTCTAAAATATATATTGCTGGGCATAGGGGAATGGTTGGTTCGGCTATTTTAAGAAAGCTCAAAAAAGAAGGCTATGCTAATTTTGTATTACGCACTTCAAAAGAGCTTGACCTGCGTAATCAACAAGAAGTTAAATCATTTTTTGAACAAGAAAAGCCTGAATATGTATTTTTGGCTGCCGCCAAAGTTGGCGGAATTGTTGCCAATAACACATTTAGAGGAGAGTTTTTGTATGATAACTTAATGATTCAATCCAATATAATTCATAACAGCTATTTATCTAAAGTTAAAAAGTTGTTATTTCTTGGATCTTCCTGTATTTACCCAAAACTTGCCCCCCAACCACTTAAAGAAGAATACCTGCTTACCGGAGAACTAGAGCCTACCAACGAACCTTATGCCATTGCAAAAATTGCAGGTATTAAAATGTGTGATGCTTACAGAGAACAATACGGCTGCAACTTTATATCTGCTATGCCAACTAATTTATATGGGCCAAACGATAATTATAATTTAGAAACCTCCCATGTCCTTCCTGCCTTAATTAGAAAAATACACTTAGGGAACTCTTTAGAAAATAATGATTGGGATGCTATCCGCAAAGATTTAGACCAAAGACCTATTGAGGGCGTTTCTGGTCAAAATTCGGATAACGATTTGAAATCTATATTAAAAAAATATGGGATTGCCCAGGCTAAATCAGGTCAAACATCCATTACCCTTTGGGGAACAGGCGAGCCTCTAAGAGAGTTTCTACATGTAGATGACCTCGCCAGTGCCTGTTTTTTCTTAATGACTAATTTTAATGAAGCAGGGTTTGTTAATATTGGAACAGGTTCGGATTTAAGTATAAAAGACCTAGCAGAAATGATAAAAAGTATTGTTAGTTATACAGGTAGTGTCATTTGGGATACAACTAAACCCAATGGTACGCCTAGGAAACTAATGGATGTTGATAAGATTCATTCTCTTGGCTGGAATTTTAATCTAGAGTTAAAAATGGGAGTGACCAGCGTGTTTGAGAAATACATTTCTCATTAAATTGAATTTGCTCTTTATAAAATGAATTAATATGTGCGGAATTTCCGGAATACTTTATAAAAATGATAATAACGATATAAAGGAAAGAGTCATTAAAATGAATCTTTCAATTGCTCACAGAGGACCAGATGCAGATGGAGTAAAAGTATTTAAAAATGGGGTGGCTTTAGGACATAGAAGGTTGTCAATTATTGATAAAAGCAATAGTGCAAATCAGCCAATGAGTTCAAATAATAGTGACTGGCATATAGTTTTTAATGGAGAAATTTATAATTTTCAAGAGATTAAAAAAAAGCTAAATTATCCATTTAAAACCAATTCTGACACCGAAGTAATCCTTGCGGCTGTTGAAGAAAAAGGAATAGACTGGTTTATTAGTAAAGCAAATGGAATGTTTGCGATAAGTTTATTCAATTCGAAAAATAGTGATTTATTTATTATTCGAGATAGATTAGGCATAAAGCCATTGTTCTATTATTACGATGGTGAATCGTTAGTGTTTTCATCTGAAATAAAAGCCATATTGAATAGTGGCCTTGTAAATGCAGAATTTAATGAGTTAGCAGTTGATGAATACTTGGCAAACCGTTACGTTAGAAGTCCATATACTTTCTTTAATAATATAAAACAAGTGGAGCCTGGCACTTACCTAA
>JAMOMJ010000045.1 GCA_027067135.1 Cyclobacteriaceae bacterium | reverse complement strand
ACTCTTTTGGATCAACAGTATTACCTTTTGATTTTGACATTTTAGCACCATCTTTTAGCACCATACCTTGAGTAAGTAGATTGTCAAAAGGCTCATCTGATGTCACATAACCTAAGTCACGAAGCAATTTATGGTAAAAACGGGCATACAACAAATGTAGAATAGCATGTTCTATACCGCCAACATATTGATCAACAGGTAGCCAGTAATTGGCTTTTTCATCGAGAATAGCTTCTTCGTTATGTGGATTAGCAAAGCGTGCAAAATACCACGATGAATCCATAAAAGTATCAAATGTATCTGTCTCACGCGTCGCACCTTTACCACAGCTTGGGCAAGGAGTATTGAAAAACTCTGGCATTTGCTTAATCGGTGAACCACCATTTTCATCAAAGACAACATCTTCTGGCAATTGTACAGGCAAGTCTTTTTCTGGTACTAATACTGTTCCACAATCATCACAGTAGATTACAGGAATTGGACAACCCCAATAGCGTTGGCGAGAAACTCCCCAATCACGCAAACGATAATTGATTTGTTCTTTACCTATGCCCTTGTTTTCTAGTTCTTTTTTAATAGCTGTAAAAGATTCCTCAAAATTCATACCATCAAATTGCCCTGAATTAATCAACAAACCTTTTTCGATATATGCACCTTTTGAAACATCAATTTCACTTCCATCAATTGGTTTTATCACTTGATTAATTTCTATATCATATTTTTGGGCGAAATCCCAGTCACGTAAATCATGAGCAGGAACAGCCATTACCGCCCCAGTTCCATAACTAAATAGAACAAAGTTGGCAATCCATACTGGTACTTGTTTGCCAGTTAATGGATGAATTGCATAAAACCCACTAAATTTGCCCTTCTTTTCCATCGTTGCCATAGCGGCTTCATTGCTTTGTTCTTGTTTACAATCATCTAAAAAACTTTGTAATTCAGGATGGCTTTCTACAGCTTTTAATGCTAAAGCATGTTCTGGTGCGACTGCCAAATAACTGACGCCAAACAAGGTATCTGGGCGAGTTGTGTATACGGACAAGGTTTCATCGTAATTCTCTACTTTAAAATCTACTTCAAGACCACGTGACTTGCCAATCCAATTGCGTTGCATGGTTTTAACCGACTCAGGCCAACCTGGCATATTATCTAACTCTGCTAATAGTTCTTCTGCATAAGCGGTTATTTTCATTGACCATTGTGGAATAGTTTTCTTTTCAACTATAGCTCCACTACGCCAACCTCGCCCATCAATAACTTGTTCATTTGCCAAAACAGTTTGATCAACTGGATCCCAATTAACCGTAGCGTCTTTGCGATAAACCAAGCCTTTTTCTAACAGTTGAGTAAATATTAATTGCTCCCACTTGTAATATTTAGGGTCGCAAGTTGCTAATTCTCGTGACCAATCATAAGCCAGTCCTAGTTGCTTAAACTGATTGGTCATATATTCCATATTTTCATAGGTCCACTTTGCAGGTGCTGTATTGTTTTTTATAGCAGCATTTTCTGCCGGCAACCCAAAGGCATCATAGCCCATAGGTTGCATGACATTTTTACCTAACATGCGTTGATAGCGTGAAATCACATCGCCAATGGTGTAGTTACGAACATGCCCCATGTGCAAGTTTCCACTTGGGTAAGCAAACATGCTTAAGCAGTAGAATTTTTCTTTACTTGAATCTTCGCTAACGTGAAAAGTTTTTTCCTCATCCCATACTTTTTGGATGGCTTTTTCTATATTTTGAGGGTTATATGGATTTGTCATTTAGGGCATTGAAATTAATAAGTAAGAGGACATTATAATTTCAAAGATAATATTTGGCTAGTCTTGAGTTATTTTAAACCCAAATCGCAGTAGTGAAGCGTCAAACTTTAACAACACAATCTCTTCCCTGGTTTTTTGCTTTATACAACGCCAAATCTACTCGGTGAATCCATTCTGATATGCTTTCCCCTTTTTTATATTGTGCAACACCTAATGAAATTGTTATTTTTGCCTGCTCAATTAAGCTAGTGCTTTTCACTCCCTTTCTGATTTTTTGTGCTAAATTATAAGCAAATTTATCATCGTCTTGGCAAACAATTAAGAACTCTTCGCCGCCATAACGGAAAACATGACTGCTCTCTCCAACTTCTATTTTTATCAATTGAGAGATTTTAATCAAGGCATTATCTCCCACCAAATGACCGTAATCGTCGTTAACTTTTTTAAAATGATCCAAATCAAGAATAATTAGTGTAACAGGGGCGTTATACTTTTGTAATTTAATCCACAATGTATCCAGAAATAGTTTTAACGCTCTTCTATTACCAGTTTCTGTTAAGTAGTCCTCAGAGGCAATCTTTTTTAGCTCTTGTTCCTGAGTTCTAAGACCTTCAGCAAAGAGAAAGATACTAATACTAGATACTGAAACACTAAAAACAATTATTGTTATTTCTGCCACTTTAAAAGATGTCAACAACCCTGGAAAATAAACCAACAGTACAACGAAGTTTATCATTAATGCGTAACGAGGCTTGGCAACAAAAAATGTTGTTAGCATGGCGGGATAAATCCAATTAATTGTCTGTCCGCCGTTAATATAAAAAGAAATAGCACTACCTATTTGTACAACCCATAAAAATATCCAACCAGGATATTTAGTGTTTTTGGTTTTATGAACATATACATAAATAAATATTGCCCCTAGGATAATAGAGGCATCTACAGCAACCATAACCCAGTCTTCTTTTATAATGCGTACAAAGGCAAAAGGCGTAAGACCTAAGCCAATAATAGATGAAAAGACAAGCAGTAGCCTTACTTTTGCAGCCTTTTGATTTATTGTGTTTTTTTCCATAAACAATAATGTCGATAAAATAATTTCATAAATATTACTCTATCTCTACCTTAGTTTCATCAACTAGATAGTAAATAGGTGTAAATTTTTATTTTGACAACAGGGTTTGCAGCATATCTCGGGAATATATTTTTTTGTGTGATAAGCTCATATTGATAGCTGCAAGCAATAATTTGTTTACACTTTTCAGTTCCTTTTTACTTAGTTTATTACCACTAATAAAATTAGCTAAATCAGAGACCAAACATAGCTTTAGAGATTTTTTGGTTGTTGTTACTAAACCATGGTCTTGAGTGATTGTCAGCCAATCATCTCGATTTTGAAAGTTATCAACCGACAACTCGAAACCGTTATGTTTTAAAAGTTGAAACTCAAAATAACGCAACAAAGTTGAAAGTTTAGTTTCCCCTATCATTTGCAAACTGTCTTTATAAGACTCAAACAATGATTTTGCAGGTTCGCCTTCTAACAAACTTAAGTGAATTAATTCATTTAAGTACATGGCAGATACTTTATTAACCAGGTTTGTTAAAGTGAAGTTTTCTAAAACATTTAGTGAAACAATAGTTTTTAAACTTGATTTTCCATAAAACTGAACATTTGTTAAATTGAAAAATTGTAGTTGGGACTTGAGGTGTTTGTTTGTTTTTATGCCCTTTGCAACTAGGTGCATCATGCCAAAATCTTGACTAAAAAACTCAACTATAAGACTGCTATTTTTAAATGCTCTTGTATGAATTATATAGCCAGAGGTTTCTTTGTATTTAGCCATCAAAAATCATCTTTATAACCTAATTGCTGTAACAAGCGGTCATTATCTGCCCATGCCGACTTTACTTTTGCCCATAGCTTTAAATGTACTTTTTTGCCAATTAAATCCTGAATTTCTTTACGAGCATTAATGCCTACGTGTTTTAAAGACTCTCCATGTTTACCAATAAGCATGTTTTTCTGCTGCTCTCGCTCGACCCAGATAAGGGCATGGATATGTACAATTTCTCCCTTGTCTTTATACGACTCCACTTCAACAGTTAAGCTGTATGGCAACTCTTGATGTAGTCGCAGCATAAGTTGTTCGCGTATTAGTTCTGAAACAAGGTACTTTGTCGACTTGTCTGTTAGCTGATCTTCGGCATAAAAATTTTCAAACTCTGGTAATAGTTGATAAATTTTATCTTCCAAGTCTTTTGTGCCCTTGCCTTTTGATGCCGATATATAAAATATTTCCGTAAATTTATATTTTTGAAATATGTCATTAGCAAATGGCAGTAACTTTTCTTTATTCTTAACCAGATCTGCCTTGTTAATCA
>JAMOMJ010000044.1 GCA_027067135.1 Cyclobacteriaceae bacterium | reverse complement strand
ATGCCATAAGTTTGAGCCGCTACAGAATTAAAATATTTTAAATCTGAAACATGATGCCAGGTAAGGCCATCTTCTTCTATGGCTTGCAGCCATTTATCTTTGGTGCGGTCTAATGAAACTCCATACACGGTAAATCCTTTATCTTTAAATCGGTTGTAAGCTGCCACTACATTGGGGTTTTCCATTCGACAGGGTTTACACCATTGCGCCCAAAAATCGACCAGTACTACCTGGCCTCTTAATGACGACAATTTAAGTATATCTCCTTCAGGTGTTGGTAACGATATTTCTGGAGCTTCAACTCCAACTGCCGTGGCTCTTGCTTTTTCCATTTGGGCAACCAGCTCTTGAATAAACACCATTTTAGGATAATTCTTTTTTAGCTCTACCGACATACTATCTACAAACTGAAAGTTGCGGTCTTTATCAATGCTGCTTATGAGCTGAAAGGCGGCCAAATTAGCACCTATTACTTTAATGGTTTCTACTGTTAGTGCCTCTTTTTCAACCAACATGTCCATATAATCGGCTTGAGCCGCAGAAGCTCCAGCTTCATTACCTGCACCTTTAGCTGACGCATAACGCTGGTTTATTTCGTTTTCTCTTTCTCCAAAAGTTTGTTGCTGGCTTTGGTTAAACTTAATTATTTGGTCGTACTCAGGCGATCCTATAATTTCAAATTTACCTCTGGCATTTGCCCCATCTACTTTTAACTCAATATCCGATTTGTCCAATATAATGGTTACGGCTTGTTTTCCATAAAAATCAATTCTGTAAAACCCAGGGTCGCCATAAAAATTATAAGAAAAAGCTTTATCGTCATTTAATTCAATTGTATCAATTGTATTAAATGACCTGCCTGTAATTTCTTTTAACAAGATAAGTCCCTGTCCGGGATTATCTACTGTTCCAAAAATTTTAATGCTGTTCTGTGTTTTTTCTTCACTATTAGAGCTTGAGCACCCAAATGCCACCAAAAAAATTAGAATAAAAGTTGCTGAATATTTCATTTTGTAGATTATGTTTTTAATTTTTTGAACACAAATATAGTTGGTTATCGGATTACTAAATTTACTCTCGACTATTGAAGCATTACACTAGCTTGTTTAATTACAGCATCAAGCCCATTTAACTTACTGCCGCCTGCGGTGGCAAAAAAGGGCTGGCCACCGCCTCCACCATTAATATTCTTAGCCAAATCACGCACAATTTTTCCTGCATCTAAGTTCTTTTCCAACACCAGGTTTTCATCAATTGCCACGGCTATTTGTGGTTTACCAGCTATATCTGCTGCAATAATAATTAAGGCTCCCTTCTCCTCTCTTTTTAGGTCGTGAGTTAATTGTTTTAGTGCGTTCGCATCTGGCAAGGTAATTTTAGCAATAATTTTAGTCATGCCATTGGCTCGTACCGCCTTTGCTTTTAAGTCTGTTTTCAAACTTTTAACTTGTTCTTTTTGAAAGGCTTCTAATTGCTTTGCTAATTTATTCTTTTCTTCCACTACCGATTGAACTGCTGAAACAATATCCTTCGGATTTTTAAGCACCTCTTTTACTTCTTGCAAAATAGCCTCTTGTGAAAGCACTAATTGTTCTGAAGCTTCAGCCGTAATGGCTTCTATTCTCCGAATGCCTGCTGCTACCGAAGATTCTGATACAATTTTAAATAAGCCTATTTGCCCGGTTGCATTTGCATGTGTACCTCCACAAAGTTCTACCGAGTAATTTTTATCAAATATTATCACCCTCACATATTCGCCATATTTCTCTCCAAACAAGGCCATTGCGCCCATTTCTTTTGCTTTTTCAAGGGGCACATTTACCTGCGCATCTAATACAATGTTTTCACGGATGCGTTCATTTACAATACGTTCAATTTCTTTAATTTCTTTCGGAGTGAGTTTAGCAAAATGCGAAAAATCGAATCGTAACTGTTTTTCATTTACCAACGAACCCCGCTGCTCCACATGGTTTCCTAACACTTGTCGTAATGCAGCGTGCATTAAATGAGTGGCAGAGTGATTATTTACTGTCATCAGTCTTTTATGCGCATCTACCTTAGCTTCAAATTCAGCATTAAGGTTTTCTGGAAGTTTATCTATAAAATGAACAATAAGGTCATTCTCTTTTTGCGTATCTAACACTTTTATATTCTCATTTGCCGAAACCAGCAGTCCACTATCGCCAACCTGCCCACCGCTTTCTGCATAAAAAGGTGTTTTATCTAGTACTACCTGTATCTTATCTTTTCCTTTTTGTTTGATAATGCGATAACGTAATATGTTAGAGTTGCTGCTTAACTCATTATAACCAACAAAATCAATAAGGTTATCTGAATCTTTTACCACAATCCAGTCACCTGTTTCTTTAACGGCATCTGCCTTTGATCGATTCTTTTGTTCTTGCATAGCTATGTTAAAACCATCTTCATCTACACTCAACCCATTTTCACGAGCAATTAAAGAGGTTAAATCTAGCGGAAAGCCGAATGTATCGTACAGCTCAAATGCCACTTTGCCATCTATAATCTTGGTATTAGAAGTAGCCATTTCATTTTTTAGAGCATCGAGCTTTTTAAGCCCTAATTCTAGTGTTCGTAAAAAGCTTGATTCTTCTTCGGTAATTACATTTTTAATAAAATCAGCCTGTGAGATAATCTCCGGGAACACTGTTCCAAACTGATTTCCTAATAAAGGCAAAAGTTCGCCTAAAAACGGTTCTTTAAAATCTAAAAACTGAAACCCATAACGAACGGCTCTACGCAAAATTCTACGTATTACATAACCAGCTCCATTATTAGAAGGTAGCTGCCCATCGGATATAGCAAACGAAATAGCTCTAATATGATCTACGATTACTCTGAGAGCAATATCGGTTTGCTCGTTTTGCCCATATTCAACCTTTGCTTTAGCTGCCAAATGCTGAATCATTGGCTGAAAAACATCGGTATCGTAATTAGAAGTTTTACCTTGAATAGCTCTTACCAATCGCTCAAAACCCATGCCTGTATCCACATGTTTATCTGGTAAATTCTCTAATGAGCCATTAGCCAGTCGATTAAATTGGATAAATACCAAATTCCATATTTCAATTACTTGCGGATGGTCTTGGTTCACCAGGTCTCTGCCTGGTATTTTATCAATTTCCGATTGTGGTCGCATATCGATATGTAATTCTGAACAGGGACCACAAGGGCCTGTGTCGCCCATTTCCCAAAAATTATCGCTTTTAGAGCCGCTTAAAATGCGTTCTTCTGGTAATATCTTACCCCACAAAGCTTTTGCATCCTCATCAGCCTCCATTTTTTCTTTGGCATCTCCTCCAAAGTAAGAAGCGTATAATCTTTCTTCGGGTAATCTGAATACTTTGGTTAAGAGCTCCCAGGCAAAATCAATGGCATCTTCCTTAAAATAATCTCCAAACGACCAGTTTCCCAGCATTTCGAACATGGTATGATGGTAGGTATCAATACCTACCTCTTCTAAATCGTTATGCTTACCCGAAACACGAAGGCATTTCTGAGTATCTGCAATTCGTTTATCATTAGCCTTTTTATTGCCTAAAAAATAATCTTTAAACTGGTTCATCCCAGCATTGGTAAACATTAAGGTAGGATCATCTTTAACGACTAATGGTGCAGAAGGCACTATTTTATGCCCTTTTTGCTCAAAATATTCTAAAAACTTAGCTCTTATTTCAGTTGCATTCATACTTAAATAACTTTCACCGAACTGTTTAATACTCACAGTTCTATGCATTAAACTTCAATTACATTACCTTTGCAGATTATTAGTGGCAAAATTATTAGAACAAATAACGTAAGCCTAATTAAATGGCAAGAATAAAATACATCTATAATACGGAAACATGCCAATATGAGCGTGTATCCATTAGTGCTTGGGATGTTGCATTGAACTTGTTAGGATTTCTGACCGTAGCTTTGATGATTGCAATCGGAATTCTATTAGTTTTTAACCGCTATTTTGAATCTCCTAAAGAAATTGTTCTCCGTAAGGAGAACGAGGAATTAAAGCTTCATTACGACATTTTAGATCGTGAAATGACCGATGTACAAGAAATGCTTCATAATTTGAAAGAAAGAGATGACAATGTCTATCGGCTTATTTTTGAAGCTGACCCAATTCCGAGTAGTATTCGAACTGCTGGTGCTGGAGGTAGCAATAAATACAAAGACCTTCTTAATAAAGACCTTATTCAGGAAGATTTAATTATAGATGATTTTAACCGATTGGATAAGTTAAAGCGTCAGATGTACATTCAAACCAAATCGTATGATGAAATTATTGATTTGGCCTTACATAAGGAAGAAATGCTGGCGGCTATTCCGGCCATTCAGCCTATTAATAATAAAGAGTTAACAAGGCTGGCATCAGGTTTTGGGTTAAGAATTCACCCCATTTACAAAATTAAAAAAATGCACACTGGGCTAGATTTTTCAGCACCAAGAGGAACTCCTATTTATGCAACGGGTGCAGGAAAGGTAAAAAAAGCCCAGAATAGCTATCGTAAAACTGGTTACGGCAATCAGGTAGAAATTGACCATGGCTTTGGCTATGTAACCAAATATGCACATATGCAGATGATTACAGTAAAGAAAGGACAAGAAGTTAAGCGGGGCGATTTAATTGGCTATGTAGGTAGTACAGGAGGCTCAACTGCCCCCCATTGCCATTACGAAATTATAAAAGATGGCAAAAAGATAGATCCCATTCAATATATAATCCAAGACGTAACTGACGAAGAGTATCAAAAATTACTTGATTTAGCATCTCGAGAGAACCAATCATTAGGATAATTAAATAAAAATATCCTATCTTAGGGCGCTGTTCCTGTTAGACCTGAACTGCTTAATGAGCTTAACCAAATACCAATACAACGAAGACTCGTGTACTTACGAGGCGATTGAACCTACGCTTGCGCAAAGGTTTAGGCGAGGATTAATGTACTTTTTAGGTGCAACAATTGTGGCTACAATAGGCGTATTGGCTGTTTTTAAATACTTTCCTACCCCAAAAGAAATTGCCTATAACGCTGAACGTCACCTGCTTAATGAACAGTGGGCATACCTTTCAATAGAGGAAAATAATATCATATCTGCTTTGCAAGCTATGCAAGTTGACGATGAAGAGTTGCGAGAAATACTAGAATTAGACTCATTATCTCTACAAATTAGAAATGCCGGTATTGGAGGTAGCGAGATTTTAAGCAATGAGGAGATTAAAAAACTCATTTTTAAAAATCAAGTTGTAGAGCAGTATAAAAAAATTGCTAAGCTAAAAGCTCAATTATCTATTCAAGCACTATCTTTTGATACCCTTACAAAATATGCCGAAGATAGAAATTGGAACTGGTCGCATATCCCGGCTATTCAGCCTGTATCTCATAAAGAACTACACCGCCTATCAACTGTATATGGCATGCGGTTAAATCCGGTTTTAAAACGTTATATGCCTCATAGAGGATTCGACTTTATGGCCGATAGAGGAGACTCTATTTATGCTACTGCAGATGGTAAAATAATAATGGCCAGAATGACTATGGGTGGTTTTGGCAACCAAATTATGATAGACCATGGCAATGGTTATAAAACTCGCTATGGGCACTTGCAAAGAGGCAATGCCTTTGCAGTTAAAGAAGGAGACGAGGTAAAACGTGGTCAGCTTATTGGGTTTATGGGAAGTACGGGTCGATCTGCCGGGCCTCACTTACATTACGAAGTAATTAAAAACGGGAAACAAGTTAATCCAATTGGTTATTTCCAAGTGGAGTTAAACCCTGAAGCTTACGAAAAAATGCTCCTTCTTGCTAAAGAGAATGCAGCTCCTATGGATTAGTTGGAATAATTAAAGATTTCATTTTTTACCACCTTAGTTTCTCCAGCTTTATTGTTTATTTGCGCTTAAATTAAAAAATTTCGATGCGCAAGTTATCTTTTCTTCTCCTGATTACACTATTTTCAATTTCGTGTAAAACACAAAAAATAGCTAAAACACCCTCTACCACAACTCCCATAGACACCGTGCAAATAGCCCCCCCTAAGGCAGGTACGGTAATTATAGAAGTACAAGACTCCGTTGATATTTTCGCCCATCGACTATTAAAAGACACCATAGTTATTACAGCGGTTGGTGATATGATGCTTGGCACTAACTACCCTAACAACAGTTACCTTCCACCTAATGAAGGCAAAGACCAACTAGCTGAAGTAGATAGCCTTTTGACAGATGGAGATATACTTTTCGGCAATTTAGAAGGTGTAATTTTGAATGAAGGGGGCATTCATAAAAACTGCAAAAATCCTAAAACCTGTTACATCTTCCGTAGCCCGGAGTACATGCTGGCAAGAATTAAAGAGGCAGGCTTTAATGTAATGAGTGTAGCTAATAATCATGCAGGCGATTTTGGCACTACCGGTAGAAATAACACAAGCAGAATGTTAGACAGCCTCCAAATAAATTATGCAGGCAATGCCAACCAAGCTTATACAACATTTTGGTTAGATGGCATGCATTATGGCTTTGCTGCATTTGCACCAAACGTAGGCACACCAAGTATTAATAATTTAGATTCTGCTAAGCGTACTGTACAACATTTAGATTCTTTGGTTGATGTGGTGATTGTATCCTTTCATGGAGGAGCTGAGGGCAGCAAATACACACATGTAACAAAAAAAAGAGAATATTTTTATGGTGAAAACCGGGGCAATGTATATCAGTTTTCCCATGCAATGATTGATGCCGGTGCAGATGTAATTTTGGGCCATGGCCCTCACGTACCAAGAGCGGTTGAAGTATATGATAAGCGTTTTATAGCCTATAGTTTGGGCAATTTTTGCACCTATGGACGTTTTAATTTAAGTGGTAGCAATGGGTTGGCACCAATTATTAGGATAAATATTAACTCACAAGGCGAATTTATAAATGGCAAGCTGATAGCGGCTAAACAAATTGGTAGAGGAATACCCACACCCGACCCAAGTAATAAAGTAATTAAGCTAATTAAAAAATTAAGTGAAGAAGATTTACCCGAAAATGAAATTTCTATTGATGAATCAGGGAATATTTTTTATCTTCACAAATAATTAGAGAAAATGCCTTACGTAGAAAAAGAAATAGAGAAAATTTACTTCACCATTGGTGAGGTGGCAGAGCGCTTTGAAGTAGCGACATCTCTTATTCGATTTTGGGAAAGTGAATTCTCCATTTTACATCCTAAAAAGAACAAAAAAGGCAATAGACAATATACTAAGAATGATATTGAGAAAATAAAACTCATTTATCACTTAGTTAAAGACCGAGGATTTACGTTGAATGGAGCTAAAGAAATGCTCAAAAAAGATCCCGAAGAATTGCAAAGCAAATTGGATGCGATTGAATCTCTAAAAAATGTAAAGAAGTTTCTTTTAGAGTTGAAAGGCCAAATGTAAGATGGGTGACCAAAAGCTTGCCCAGCTTGCCCTTACTTTTTTGCCTCGAATAGGCGACATATCATTAAAGTCTCTTATTAGTTATTGTGGCTCCCCAGAAAATATTTTTGCCACCTCTAAAGGTAAACTTGAAAAAGTACCAGGCATTGGTAGCCATGCTTCAAAAAGTATATTAAACAATAAACAAGCCTTTATTAAAGCAGAAAAAGCTCTAAATTATTGTTATAAGAATAGTATTAAGCTACTATTCTATACTGATAAACAATATCCTTCTTATTTAAAGCAACTTGCCGATAGCCCTTCTATAATCTACCTAAAAGGGAATATAATGCCAGAAAACAGAAGGTATATTTCTATTGTAGGCACCAGAAATGCCAGTAAGGAAGGCAAGCAAAATGTGGCTTCCATTATTAAAGAACTTGCTCCTTATAACCCAATTATTATTTCAGGGCTCGCTTATGGAATTGATATTGAAGCCCACAAAGAGGCCTTGGCCAATAATTTAACTACCTATGGTATTATGGCCACAGGTATTGAAACAGTTTACCCTGCCATACATACTAAAATTGCGGATAAAATGTTAGTTAGTGGAGGCCTACTAACTGAATATGCTCCTAACACTAAAATTGATCCTTCGAAATTTCCTGCCAGAAATAGAATTATTGCAGGTTTATCAGAAGCAACTTTGGTGGTAGAAGCAGGCAAAAAAGGCGGTGCGCTCATTACTGCATATTTGGCAAGAGATTATGACCGAGAAGTTTTTGCCATTCCAGGCAACCTCAAAAATAAAAATGCTGTGGGTTGTAATAACATTATAAAAAATAATATTGCTCAACTGGTTAGCTCTGGAAAAGACATTGCCTTCTACCTTGGCTGGGAAACTACCAATGAAACATCATCTATCAAACCAGTAGAATTAAACAAAGAAGATTATTCTTCTGAGGAATGGATAATTCTTCAATTATTAGGAGACGCTGAAGTTCATATTGATGAGATTAGTTGGAAATCTCAAATTCAGATAGGCAAGTTGGCCTCAATTCTACTAAGCCTTGAATTTAAAAATACCATTATTGCCTTGCCAGGTAAAAAATATAGCCTAAAATAGATGGCCTTCACTTATTACAGTATCCTTAATATTTCTACCTCAGCAACACAGCGAGATATTAAGGTGGCCTATCGTAAATTGGTACAACAACATCACCCAGATGTTAATACCTCTGGTAACGATGAATTAATTAAGCAAATTAACGTAGCCTACGAAACACTTTCTGATCCAAACAAAAAAGCCATTTACGATCAACGTTTGTTAAAGAATTATAGCCCGCCTATTACAACCTCTTATAATCAACCAACATACACTTCTCGTCCTCGAAGAAGACCTCCTCCACATAGTTATCAAAACAGAACCTCGGGCACAACCTATACGTACTCAACAAAAACAAAACTGCAAGGTTGGGGGGCTGTTATACTTAGCATTATTGTTATTTGGTTTGCAATAAAAGGATTACATATTTATGCTGCCAATTATTATTTTGAACAAGCCGAATTGGCCGAAGCCAATAAAAATTACTCAAAAGCTTTTGGCTTATACCAATTGGCCATTAGAGACTGGGGAAGAAAAAATGTGCAGGCATCCATTCGAATTGTTGAGTTAAATAGATTACAAGGTTCGTTCATTGCTATGGTCGATAATGCTGAAAAAGGGTTATCTTTTGAACCAGACTCAACGGAAGCTGCAAGGCTATACTATTTAATGGGTTTAGGATTGTACAATTTGGAAGATTATCAAAAAGCAGAATGGGCTTTAACTAAAAGCCTAAATTTTGAATTTAGTAAGGACAGTGTTTACCAGTATCTTGGCTCTATTGACTTATACCAACTTAATAAATTCAAGAAGGCAGAAGAAGTTTACACCTATTTAATTACTAATAATAGTTCCAATTTACAAAATTATTATAACCGAGCTACCTGTTATCAGTTACAAGGAAAGCACCAATTAGCTATTGACGATTTACTTATTCTCTTAGAGAACGACCCTTATAATGGGAAAATTCTTTTTCAGTTAGGCAGGTCTTATTTAGCACTTGGGCAAAAAGATATGGCGTGCGAATATTTACGGTTTGCAAAGAAGCAAGGAGTTAACATTGACCCAAACGAGCTATCGCAAACTTGCGATTAAGACTTAGGCAAAAATACCTCGGCCATCATACAACGAGCACTACCACCTCCCAGTGCTTCAATGGTATCTAACGAGCTATGCACAATAGGGCAATGGTGTTCAATTCGCTTAATTTGTTCAGGCCTAAGGCTGGTATAGGCTGCTGTGGACATAATCAGGTAAGGTTGGTCTGCCCCCAGCACTTGCAGCATATTGCCGGCAAATCGGTTTACCTGGTCTTCAGTAATGTCAATTACTTCTTTGCCCGAATTAGTAAGAGCCGCTACAGTTTCTGCCCGTTCAGTTTTATCATCAATACTATCCAAACAAATAATAGCAAACTGGTCTGCCACGCACATCATTACATTGGTATGGTAAATCGGTAACCTCTCTCCTTCTACCGTTTGGTTAGAATGAAAAACGACTTGTTTATACCCAAATTTTTCAGAAAAAACATCTAACACCTCTTGGTTTGTACGCTCAGATAAAGCTGCATAAGCCAGCTTATTCTCCCGATCTAAAATTAAGCTGCCTGTTCCTTCGAGGTTTTTTCCTTCTTGCTCGTACTTGGTTAAATCAATTATCTCGTCAATTTTAAACCCTTGCTCTACTAAACTATCGAGAACATCCTGCCGTCTCTCTAACCTTCTGTTTTCAGCAAACATAGGGTATAAGCCTACTCGCCCGCTTTCGTGAAATGAAACCCAATTATTGGGGAAAATAGAATCGGGTGTTGATGGCTCTACCATATCTCCAATTACAATAACGTCAACACCAATCGCTTTCAATTTTTCTACATACTCATCAAATTCTTTAAGTGCATTTGTTTGAATTTGCTTAGCATCAAGCCCTTCCAGCACTTGTTGGTAGTAATTATTAACCGCAGTTTGCTCATTCATTCGAAAAGCGACCGGGCGAATCATTAAGATGTTATTAGTAATTTGCTTTGCCATTTTAAGACACTGGATATAAGATTATTAGACAAAAGAAAGAAACTTCAGACTTCTAGCTTCAGGCTCCTGACTTTTACTCCCTTACCAAAGGTAAAGTGGAGCATCGAAAAAGACCTTCCATTTTAGCAATTTCATCGTACTCAACTTCTTCTACAGTAAAGCCAAGTTCTCGCAATATTTTGTTAAGGCGTGTAAACGATTTTTCTGAAATAATTACCGATGGACTAATCGAAAATATATTAGAGTTCATTTCATACATTTCGTCACGGGTAATCTGAATCAAATTATCTGCACCAAAATAATCTTCAATCTTTTGATAGTCAGATTCATATTTAAACCCTTCTTTAAAAACGATGGCTTTATCAGTACCAATAGGCTGAAAAATACAATCTAAATGCAAGGCGTTCTGTTTCGCATCTGTATCAGATTTGTTGAGTTCAACAGCTATAATTTTTTTATTGGGAAAATTATCTTTTAGAAATTCTACTCCTGCTTCATTAGTTCTGCTTACTTTAAAGGCATCAAAATCAGGTTGCTTTGAGTAACCCACAAAGATTACTTCGTTCCAAGGCAGTACGTCCCCCCCTTCGAAACGGATTTCATCAGAAGGTCTTAAAATATTCTCCGAAGGAATTTGGGCAATAACAGAGGCCAGTGCTTCCGCTTCTTCTTTTCGTTCGATAATAATGTTGGGAACTACAAATACATCATCTATCACAAAGCCAATATCTCTGGCAAAAATCTGATTAACACCAACAACATTATCAGGGTGTAAAACTTCAACATTATATTTTAAAACAGCCTCTTTAAGAGCCTTCATCTGTTCAATAACAGCTTCTTGAGCAGGAAAACTGCCGTTAATAATATGCTCTTTCGATTTAGGGTCGTATGCTTGGTTTAGCATCGGCACACCTCCAAAATCATCTGCTAACCCAAGCACAACTTTGCGCAATCGGGCAGTCTCATTTTTAATACTTGGTCTAATCACTTTTGGAATTAATAGGCAGCAAAGCTAGTTGTATAAGGCCAAATTCAAAATAATTTCCACCTTGATTTACGAAGATTTTGATGAATGGAGTTTGAAACTAATCTACCGTAAATACGGGAGTTAATACCTGGTATTCGAGGCCATCATCAAACGTAAAAGTAAAAGTGAATTTTTGGGCAATTTTTACATCTGGTTTAGCAACCAATTGAAATAATACGAAACTATTCATCAGACCAAAATCCCAAGAGTTTCTACTGTGCTCTACAATAAATTCATCAATTGTGAATTCTTGCCTTGCATAAATCACTTTGAACAAAGAATTTAAATTAGAGCCTGCTAAAAACTCTGTATCATTAAACATTATGTTTTCCGTAGAAGTAATTATAACTGTTTCTAATATTTGTACATTAGGAGGTGATGGAGAACACGCAAAAGCACTGCTCGATAAGTTAAAGCTAGTTGGCACGTTAAGCCCAACTTGTTCAACGTCATTTACTTGAATTTTGATTGAAGCTAATTCAAACTCCGTTAAGGCTTCATCATTAAACTCTAAATTTTGCACGGATCCTATCAACGAACTCATTGAAACTATTTTATAGGGCCTGTTATCAAAAGGGCCGCAAGGGTTGCAGGCAAATGGTAGATTTAAAACCACAAATAAACCAATAAGAGAAACTAACTTTTTCATAAATTTAATTTTTCAGAGTTAAAAATAGACTTTAATAATATAGAAAATAACTAAGGCTTCAATAAAATATTATTTTTAGCCAAACCTTTATTTTATCGTTCTATTTTTGACCTTTATTGAATACTGCTTTGAACAACGCACTCGTCATTATACCCACCTATAACGAAAAAGAAAATATTTCTGATATAATTGATGCTGTCTTAAAATTGGAGCAGCCTTTTGATGTATTGGTAGTTGATGACAACTCCCCGGATGGCACAGCGGCTATTGTAAAGCAAAAAATTGAAAGTAATTCTGATAGAATTCATCTTTTAGAACGCCAGGGGAAACACGGGTTAGGCACTGCTTACATCGCTGGATTTAAATGGGGATTAGAAAAAGGGTATGAATACCTTTTTGAAATGGATGCTGATTTTTCGCACAATCCGAAAGACCTTATAAAGCTCTATAAAGCCTGTGCAACAGATGGCAACGATCTGGCTATAGGATCACGCTATGTTACGGGTGTAAACGTAGTAAACTGGCCGATGTCAAGGGTGTTAATGTCGTTTTTTGCAAGTAAGTATGTGCAGTTCATCACCCGCATTCCTATTAAAGACACCACGGCAGGTTTCAAATGTTTTAAACGTCAGGTACTCGAAACCATTGACTTGGACAATATAAAATTCGTAGGCTATGCCTTTCAAATTGAAATGAAATTTAAAACATGGAAGCATGGTTTTAGATTAATTGAAGTACCTATTATTTTTACCGACCGCACCAGAGGAACTTCCAAAATGTCATCGGGTATTTTTAAAGAAGCTGTATTGGGTGTTATTCAACTTAAAGTAAATAGTTGGTTTAAGAAGTATAGCTACCAAGACCGAAAGCCACACTAGCCTGCATTATTTATGACCTTACAACAAATAATGATGTGAATACTTTATTTATATCAATTGATTGTTAAGCATTTATGGCAGTGTATTTGTTTCTGTTTTTAATCTAGGTTTAAATTAAAAAAATATTTATTTAACTTTTCAACCATACGCTTAGCTCTGGTTATGTTCGTGTGTTTTAATGATAATTTATATCCATTAACAATCCCTACAATTAAGTTATCAGTTGGTTTATCTGAATTTCGTTTAACCATAAATGGTTTTTTTATTTTTATTACTGTTTTCTTTTTATCAAAAGTTGCAATATACTTTCGCATTCTACCATCTTTAATTTCAAACGGTGCTACGGGTGCTTTTATTTTTCTTTTACCATTCCCCCAATTTTCCCCTGTTTTAATTCTATTAATTTGCATTTCGGAAACACCAAAAACCCAAGCTATTCTTCGTAATGGCACTCCTAACTTAATTTGCTTCTTTATTAATTTGCTTCTTTATATGCTTTACATCTTTACTATTCAATTTGCTATTTATGTGTGTGTGTTCTATGACAAATAAATTAGAATAATGCAAATTTCTCTTATTTCCATCTCTATAACCAATCGCTTGTTTTTTCTTCTTTAATTTTTTCAAAAGCACGCCAAAAGTAATTGCAACTAATGGAGCTACTGCTATATTATGTAACTTCCCTTTTGTATCAGTTAAACTCGCAAACCCTTGCTGAAGTTTATCATTTCGAATTCTAAAATGGACTTTGATTTCGCTTATAAATACTCTCCCTTTTGCTCTCCAAGACCTTTTTTTATCTGTTTCAGTTCTATATATTCGCCCTGATTCACTTATATGGTATCTTTCAAAAGATATTAGCTTACGGCATTCTTCGTTATTAATTATTAATTTATTACTCATCCCTATTATTTGGCTCCTTTATTTATAATAAAACAAAAATAAAAAAATAGATTATTGAATTTGCAACTTTCTCTATGTACTACCTAACCCTATTATGCAATAATTTAACCTGACTGAAATCTAGTGTGTTAATTACTAAATTCATTCAATCTTTTTTCCTTTTTGTAAGTTTTTCTCGCCATAGTGCAATGGGCAAACACAAAATTTCGCAGAGGATTTATTCATTTCTGCGGCTTAAGTACTTTTTAATAGGCTGTTTTACATTTTTAGCTGTTTTAATTAGAACTTAGCATTTAATCTTTTTACAGTTAAAATAGCATTTTGAATTTTATGAACAGGCACTATTTATCCTGAAACTATATTTTAGTAATATTAGCCCCTCTCAACTGCTTCCTTCTAAAAGTTTAAAGCAATATTTTAACTCCATAAGAGTTATTTAATTAAACCTTATTATGAAAATAATTGCAATATGCGCTGTCATCCTTATCTCAAATCTGCCTTTGTTTGGGCAGGCAAAAATTGAAATACAAATTGGTGGATCTAACTTTTATGGTATGACAATCAATTCTGCTTACGACATACCTGTATCAAAAAACCATAATCGTTTTCTGTCTCCATCCTTTGGGGTAGGACTGTTATTACCAAGCTGGGATGGGCCAACAAGTATTATACATGTAGGGCTAGATTATACTATGAATAAATTTTCGATTGGATGCGAATTATCTAATTTTCTTCCAAGCCCATTTGGAGAAAGAGATGGCCCGCCTGATGTAGATTTAATTGTTTACCCTAATGTGAGTTACACCTATACAACAAAGGCCAATTTATACTTTAACCTCTCAGCAGGTGCTTATTTTGCATATTCCGATAGTTATAACTATTCTTCAGGGCAGAGCAAACTAGACTTTCAAGGAGATGTGATTCCAGGTGTTGGAATCACCACAGGATACAAATTTTAGTCCATCACCTTTTAGCAAGGGATTTGGTACTTATATAAATGGTATCCTGCCTTTAATCTCAATTGATTAATATTGTTAAAACACCATTTTAACCCTTTTATGAAACGTCTATCATTTATTCTTGTTATCACATTTTTTGTAAGTGATGCAACGCTAGCCCAACAAGCAACTTCTGGAGCTAAACGACAAGCTGGAGCAAGTCAAAGAGCACAATTAACCGAAGCATCAGTAGCTGGTGGTTTGCATTTTACCAACATAGGCCCAACCGTAATGAGCGGCCGTGTAAGCGAAATAGCTGTAAACCCGGAAAACCCACAAGAATTTTATGTGGCATACTCCTCAGGAGGATTATGGCACACGACCAATTTTGGCAACTCATACACTCCCATTTTTGATAATGAAGCTGTAATGACACTGGGTGCAGTTAATGTAGATTGGCAATCGAATACCATTTGGCTGGGAACAGGTGAACCCAACTCAAGCCGATCGTCTTATGCAGGTAATGGTATGTATAAAAGTACCGATGGCGGTAAAACGTGGCAACATATTGGACTTGACGATACCCAACATATTAGTAGAATCACTTTACACCCAACTGATAATAATACAGTTTGGGTAGCTGCTATTGGACACCTTTACTCCAATAATGAAGAAAGGGGCGTTTTTAAAACAACGGATGGCGGAGCCACCTGGAAAAAGACTTTATACTTGAACGATAGCACCGGTGCTATAGACTTAGAAATTGACCCTTCTAACCCATCTATACTATATGCTGCTATGTGGGAGCGAGGCCGCAAGGCTTGGAATTTTAAAGGCAATGGCAAATCATCAGGTATTTATAAATCTACAGATGGTGGAGAAAATTGGAACCTAATTACAACAGGTTCTAATGGCTTTCCTAATGATGATGGAGTTGGTAGAATTGGTCTGGCTATTTCAACTCAAAATCCGGATAAGCTCTTTGCCATTCTCGACAATCAAAATAGAAGAGACCCGGAAAACGAAGTGCACACCGTAACAAAAAATAAATTAAGGGCTATCTCAAACCAAGACTTTTTAGCACTTAGTACTAAAGATATAAACGACTTTTTAGACCGACATAATTTCCCAGACAAGTACAACGCAACAGATATAAAAGCAGATGTAAAATCGGGAATCATTAAACCATCTGATCTGGTAAACTACTTAGAAGATGCCAACAGTATGTTATTTGATACGCCCGTAAAAGGGGCTGAGGTCTATGTATCGTTTGATGCAGGTGCTTCCTGGAATAAAACTCATACCGGTTCAATTGAAGATGTTTATTATTCGTATGGCTATTATTTTGGAAATATCAGAGTATCCCCTCTCGATGATAAAAAACTGTATATTATGGGTGTTCCAATCCTTCGATCAGGTGATGGGGGCGAAACCTGGGAGAATATAAATGGTAGAAATGTTCACGTAGATCATCACGATTTATGGATTAGTGATAAAACTCCCGGACTCCTTATAAATGGCAGCGATGGTGGTGTACATTACAGTTTTGATGATGGTGAAAACTGGGTACACGCTAATAATAATGCGGTAGGTCAGTTTTATACTGTAAATGTAGATAATGCCAAAAACTATAATGTGTATGGAGGCTTGCAAGACAATGGCGTTTGGAGCGGCCCACACACCTATAAATACAGCGATGCCTGGAAACAATATGGCAAGTATGCCTACAAATCGTTAATGGGTGGTGATGGCATGCAAGTAGAAATTGATACCCGAGATAATAATACCATTTATACTGGCTATCAGTTTGGCAACTATTTTAGGGTGAATAAGAAAACAGGTAAGCGCACTTACATTCAACCCAAGCATAATTTAGGTGAAAATCCATTGCGATTTAACTGGCAAAGTCCAATTCTTATTTCTAAACATAATCAGGATATTATCTACTTCGGCTCTAATAAATTTCATCGTTCTATGAACCAGGGTGATGATTGGGAAACATTGTCTGAAGATTTAACAAAGGGTGGCAAAAAAGGGAATGTGCCTTACGGAACCCTAACTACCATAAGTGAAAGCCCATTGAAATTTGGATTGATTTACATTGGTACCGATGATGGTCTCATCCAACTTTCTAAAGATGGTGGTAGCACGTGGACTAACATTTCAAATGGTCTGCCTAAAAACCAATGGGTGAGCAGGGTAATTGCTTCGGCTTATAAAAAAGGGCGGGTATATGCTACCTTAAACGGCTACCGTTGGGATGATTTTACTGCCATGGCCTATGTATCTGAAGATTACGGAACAACCTGGAAAGCGATAGGAACAGATTTACCTGCTGAACCAATTAACGTAATTAAGGAAGACACTAAGAATGAGAACTTACTTTTTGTAGGAACCGACCATGCTGTGTATTTTTCATTAAATAGAGGCCGGCACTTTATGCTGTTAGATACTGATTTGCCCAAAGCTCCCATCCATGATTTAGTTATTCAAAAAGAGGCTCACGATTTGGTAATTGGCACACATGGGCGCTCTTTATACCGAGCTAATATTGAACATTTGCAACAATTGGATGAGCAGTTAATGGCTAGTCCTATTCACATTTTTAAATTAAACAACCTAACCTACTCTAACCAATGGGGCAAAGAAAGTACATGGAATAAGTGGTTTGGGTATAATGAGCCCACTCTTTCAGTACCAGTATATGTAAATGCAGAAGGTAACGCTACCATATTAGTGAAAACTAAAAAAGGTACAGTGGTATATGAAAACCAACTTAACTTGGTAAAAGGGCTTAATTACCTTGAAGAGAAATTGGAACTTAATGAAAAATATCTTCAAGCATATACCAAGGAGCTTAAAAAAGCAAAGGTAAGTATAGAAGACAAACTAGACGAAAAAGATAATGGAAAGCATTATGTGTTAGATGGTAATTACATCCTTGTTATTTCGAAAAATGGGCAATCTTCGGAAAGCTCTTTCACTATTAAGCCACCCAAAGAAAAAGAGGAACGCAAACCACAGAAGAAAACGCCATAATTTATTGACTAAACATCATTCAATGTCGTTTAGTTAAGCCCATACGTCATTGCGAACCCCGTCCTAAGGTTCTATTTTACAGATAAGAGAATGGGTGCGGCAATCTGTTTTAAGCTATAACAGATTGCCACATCCTATTTATATAGTTAACGTTTTTAATCCTGTGCTAGGATTACCATTGACGTAACCATTTGTAACAAGGGTTCAGTTTTACTTTTTTCATTCTGAGGAACGAAGAATCTTCTACACCTTGAAGGTAACTTTCTAACTTG
>JAMOMJ010000043.1 GCA_027067135.1 Cyclobacteriaceae bacterium | reverse complement strand
ACTAAAGCCCTAAGGGAAAATATCTAGCAGGCAATCTTTTAGAAATAACCCCGATGACTATCGGGGGAAATAATCCATTATTTTTTCACTTTTTATTTCCAAAATCTCACCTACTATCTTATTTTCTGACAGCATTCCTTAGGTCGAACTCAGGTTAATATGTGATTCATATCATTTTTGATTTAGTTTACACTCGTTATGTTTGAACAAACAGCATAAATATGATACGCCAATCCCATTTTTTAGTAATAATAATTTTTGTATTCTTTTCAACTTGCACCAAAAATAGTGTTGACCCTGAAGAGGCCAAGGTAACTATAAGTTTTGATCATATAAATAATAGTTCACCCCTAGTATTAGACCAAGCCGTTTACACCAATGCAGTAGGTCAGGAATACAGCATTAAAACGGTTAAATATTTTATTTCTCGAGTCACTTTTCATAAAACTGATGGCAGTACCTATGAAAGCCCAGATATTCATTTTATAGATATTAGAGATGCTAATACGCTACACCTAGAGCTTACCAATAAAATTCCTTATGGAAATTACACCAGCATCTCATTTGTATATGGTTTAGTAGCAGAAGATAATATTACGGGTAGCTTAGGAATAAGTTTAGATCGCTTAATGGAATGGCCAGTACCTATGGGAGGAGGGTATCATTATATGAAACTCGAAGGAAATTACACAGGAAGCAATGAGTCTGACTTTTTTAATTTTCATGCAGGCCCTTTGGCAGAAAAAGATTATTCAATTACCTTAGATGTACCTGTTAATGATTTATTAGTAGCTGGTGAATCGCTCAAATTTAATATTGAGATGAACATTGCAAACTGGTTTCAAAACCCAACTAATTGGGATTTTAAATATTGGGGTTCAGGCATTATGGGCAACCCAGATGCACAAGCAACGGTTCAAAAAAATGGAGTAGATGTTTTTTCTATCACTTTTCCTTTAGAAAATAATTGAAAAATACCGCCTTCATATCAATTATTATTCTGATAGTGCTTGCGAATTGTAAGGGCACAGAAAAGCCTCCCTATCAAACAACACGGTACGAGTTAAAACTCCCTGCTGGCTTTCCAGAGATGAGCATTCCTGATGATAATGCCTTAACTATTGAGGGTGTTGCACTTGGCAAAAAACTTTATTACGACCCTATTTTAGATAAGAATAAAGCGAGAGCTTGCGCTACTTGTCATTTACAAGAAAAGTCATTTTCCTCTGCTCCTGCTGTACTGCCCCATGTAAACTTAGGCTGGCAACATAATTGGCTGTGGAAGGGTGAAGTGCAAGGTTCACTCGAAGACATTATGGCCTTTGAGGTGCAAGATTTTTTTGAAACTAATCTTGACAATCTCAATAACCATTCTGAGTATCCTGCCCTCTTTAAAAATGCATTTGGAGTTGACAAAATCAACTTTATTGAAGTTGAGAAAGCACTGGCTCAGTTTCTAAGAACATTAAATTCCGGCAATGCCAAATTTGATAAAGTGCAACGTGGAGAAGCTGCTTTTACAAATGAGGAAAGTTTAGGACTTGAGTTATTCTTCACAGAAAAAGGAGACTGCTTTCATTGCCATGCCACTACTTTTTTCAGCGATAACCAGTTCCATAATAACGCATTGGACTCTAACCCTGACCCTGGATATTATGAAGTTACAGGAGATTCACTTGACTATGGCAAATTTAAATCTCCCACCTTAAGAAACATAGAGCTTACTGCCCCTTACATGCACGATGGAAGACACAACACATTGGAAGAAGTTATTGATTTTTACAGTGAAGGGCTCCAGCATTCTGCAACGGTTGACCCTTTAATGAAACAGTTAAGTAAGGGGGGTATCCAATTAACAAATGAGGAGAAAGCTGCTCTATTAGCCTTTCTAAAAACACTTACGGATGAAGAGTTTATAAATAACCCTGAATTTTCAAATAACTAAACGCTTGAAATTAAATAAGTTACATATTTCAAATTGATTTTATCTAATTAAAAAAATAACTTTAGACAGGTTTAATTTAATTATATTACCTTTGGTTCAATTAATAACTTATAACTGATAATAATGAATAACGGAACAGTAAAATTCTTTAATAATGCTAAAGGATTTGGATTCATCACACCAGATGACGGAAGCAAAGATGTATTTGTACACAAAAATGATTTAGATGTAGAAATAACTGAAGGGGACAAAGTAAGCTACGAAGTAGAAGAAGGCCCTAAAGGATTGAATGCAGTAAATGTAAGCATGGCTTAATTTTACTCGCATAATAAGATTCAAGCTTGTCAGTTTTGGCAAGCTTTTTTTATGCCATTATTTTCGCTGCCGAATTATTTGTTGCAATGTTGAACCTGATAACCTGAGCTCTATAATATCCCTTTATCCTTCATCTTAGCAAAGTACTTCTTGGTTTCTTCCATTACCTTAGGAGCCAACCACAGAGCAGATATCATCGTAGGAATGGCCATCATTGCATAAAACGAATCGATTACATTAATAATAAAGTTTAAGGACGCTACGGCTCCTAAAACAATGCTCAATACATATATAACCTTATAGAAATGAGCTTTTTTAGTTCCAATTAAAAAGGCTAAACTTTTCTCTCCATAATAAGAAAGCGAAAATAAGGAGGTAATAGCAAAGATTAGCACGGCTAAAAACAGAAGATAACTGCCCACATAAGGAATGGCCTTATCAAAAGCATGTACTGTAACAGTTATGCCATCAATACCAGATTCTTGCCAAGTACCAGTAACTAAAATAGCCAAAGCTGTTAAGGTACACACTAATAACGTATCTATAGCAGGCCCTAACATACCTACTAACCCTTCACGTACTGGCTCATCGGTTTTGGCTTGCGCTTGCACCATAGGTGCCGTACCTATGCCCGCTTCGTTAGAGAATGCTGCGCGCTTAGCGCCAATAATAATGATAGATCCTACAGCACCTCCTAAAACAGATTCTGCCGTAAAGGCATCGGTAAATATCAAAGCCAAAGAGGCTGGCACAACACTTAAATTAACAAGTATAATATAGAGTACCGAAAAGAAATACACCACCACCATTAATGGCACTAGCTTCCCAGCTATTTTGGCAATTCTCTTGATTCCGCCAAATATGACAAAGCTCACAATCACCATTAGTGTAATACCAATAATCCACTGCGAAGTAGCTCCCTGGTCTAGCCCATTAGGCATTAATATTACATCTCTAATTACTTTAGTTAATTGATTGGCCTGAAAAATAGGTAGCACCCCTACCATAGCGGTTAAACTAAAGAATACACCTAAAGGTCTCCATTTCTTCCCCATCCCTTCCTGTATCACATACATAGGGCCGCCTTGAGCCACACCTGCATCATCGCGACCTCTAAACATTACTGCCAGTGTTATGGTAAAGTATTTGGTAACCATACCAATAATGGCACTCATCCACATCCAAAAAATAGCACCTGGGCCACCCATTGTTATGGCTACTGCCACACCAGACACATTGCCCATTCCCACAGTAGCAGCTAACGCAGTAGATAAAGCTTCGTAATGGCTTATCTCTCCTTCTTCATCTGGGTTATCATATTTACCTCGTAGAATATTAATGGCGTGAAAAAAGTAACGGTAAGGTATAAATCGAGAATAAAATACAAAAAACAATCCTCCACCTATTAATAATAATAAAAGAGGAGTACCCCATATCCAGTTCGCATAAGCGATAACGGCATCGTGAATTTGTTGAAAAATTGTCTCCATTAATGCGATATTAACTAAAATAGTTTAGAATGTAAGAATTAGGAACTGCGGATTTAGAAGTAATAGCATTTCTCAACGCTACGATAGTGACTTTTAAAATACCCACAAAATTATTTCACTCAACAGGTAGTAACAAAATATCAGGTTCGCAGGCTTCAAATAAACCTGTCTCATAAAAGTAGTTAGCCATTTGCATGGCATCTCCTTCCGAATTTTTAGTAGCTTCTAAAGTAACCCAATCATCCATAAATTTATTTTGCTCAATCAGCATTGTATTGGTTTCTTCGATGGTATTAATTAAATCAGATAAGTTGTTAGGGTCTTTTACTTTTACATTAAATAAACCACTATAACTATATATGCACTTTTCACCAATTGGGTATCCATAATCGTCATTACAATACGTTGTTTCAATTCCAAAATGAGCATAATCCACCACTTCATCCTGCTCAATATCTTCTATTATTTTAGTTATACGCCCACAATTAAACCTTTTCTTTAATTTTAATACAACTTGTTTATATTGGTAATTACTAAATCTTTTAATTTTTATAAAATAATCTTGGTCAATTTTTTTGTTTGATGCAACAAAGGCTCGTATCGACTCATCTGTATTACTGGAATCACTACCTATAAGAATATACTCCTCAGATATTTCTCCTATAACATTTAGTGAACCTTGATAATAGTAAGCATCCGTAAAATCGCACTCGCTTTTCTGACTATCTTTATCACAGCCTGATATAACCGATATAATACATATTAATCCAATTACGTATTTCACCATTTATTTTTCTCATTAAAACGTTTTCTGTGTAAAAGAATTGCTGCAATAATTCATCAACCTAAGAACAACGTACTACATCTCAAGATTCTTTGCAATTACATATTCTTCGAGCGTTCCTGAATCTTGACTAACTTCTGACCAAGAATCCGATTCGAATGTAATAACAGCACAACTACCTGTATTCATATGGCCAATATCAGCCCCGGATAAATATTCTGACAAATAATTAATTGGAGGATTATGTCCAACAATCATCACAGAGTCCCACTCGTCTTTTAAATCATTTACCAATTGAAAAAGTGTTCGAACCGATGCTTCGTATATTTCATGATTTATATGAATACGAGAAAGTTCAAACCCCATTTGCGAAGCAATAAGTTCAGCAGTGGCAAAGGCACGAGCTGCATCGCTACTTAAAATTTGATCAGGCTTTGCATTTTTAGAATTATAATATTTGCCTAACCGTGTAGCATCTTGAAGTCCTCGATTAGTAAGCACTCTATCAAAGTCTCTCTTCTCAGACGAGCCTTCTTCGGTTTTAGCATGGCGTACAAGAAATAATTTTTTAGACATATAAAGCAAACCTTTTGAGTGATTAAGGAAGATAAATATAATAATTGCTTATCGATTTATAAATTTAGAATCGCTTTTTTATAAAATTTGTAGATATTTGGCATCTTTAAAAGAAAGCTCATTCGCATTATGCCAAAAAATTTAGTAATTGTCGAGTCCCCTGCTAAGGCTAAAACCATAGAAGGTTATTTAGGAAAAGACTTTGTTGTTGCCTCTAGTTATGGACACGTAAGAGACCTGCCCAAGGGCAATAATGCCATTGATATAGAAAACAATTTTACTCCTACCTACGAAGTAAGTAAGGACAAAAAGGAAGTAATTAAGAACTTAAAGAAACTTGCTAAATCTGCCCCTGAAGTATATCTAGCAAGTGATGATGACCGCGAAGGAGAAGCCATTGCATGGCATTTGGCACAAGCATTAAGGCTTGATGAAAAAACTACCCAGCGGATCGTATTTAGGGAAATTACAAAATCAGCAATTACAAAGGCAATAGAGTCGCCACGCACCATAGATCTTGATTTGGTAGATGCCCAACAAGCAAGACGTGTATTAGATCGATTGGTTGGGTTTGAATTATCTCCTGTACTTTGGAAAAAGATAAAATATGGACTTTCAGCAGGTAGAGTACAATCGGTAGCAGTTCGGTTAGTGGTTGAACGTGAACGAGAAATTGATAATTTCAAACCTGTAATTTCATTTAAGGTTACCGCACAGTTCGAAATTAATAATAAAACATTTAAAGCCGAATTACCTAAACGATTTAAAACTGTTGAAGAAGCACAAGCATTTTTAAACGAATGTAATGGATCGGATTTTACGATTGATAAACTAGAAACAAAGCCAGCTAAGAAAACACCCGCAGCTCCGTTTACAACCTCAACTTTGCAGCAAGAAGCCTCAAGAAAACTTGGCTACTCCGTTTCTCAAACCATGACCTTGGCGCAAAAGCTTTACGAAAGTGGTAAGATTACATACATGAGAACAGATTCTGTTAATCTATCGCAAGATGCCGTAAAAGCGGCTTCTACAGAAATTGCAACGACTTACGGCAACGAGTATGTGCAAAACCGAATGTTTAAAACAAAATCGGCAGGAGCACAAGAAGCGCACGAAGCCATTCGCCCAACCAACTTTGCCATACATGCTACAGGTGATGACAGAGGCGCCTCCAGGCTCTATGAACTTATTTGGAAGCGAGCAATTGCCTCGCAAATGGCAGATGCGCAATTAGAAAAAACTACAGCTCATATTGCCATTACACAATCTGAACACCAACTGGTAAGCCAAGGCGAAATGATTAGGTTTGAAGGATTTTTAAAAGTATATCTCGAAAGTACTGATGATGATGATACAAATGGCGAACAAAATTCTATGCTCCCTCCTCTTTCTAAAGGAGATGTTCTTCAACTAAATGAATTATCGGCTCGTGAATCTTTCAGCCGCCACCCTGCTAGATATACCGAAGCAAGCTTGGTTAAAAAATTAGAAGAAATGGGCATTGGTCGTCCATCTACCTATGCACCCACTATTTCTACCATTCAAAAAAGAGAATATGTAGAAAAAGAAGCAAGAGAAGGAACTCAAAGAACCTATCAGGTAGTTGAGCTAATTGATAATAAGGTTACCACCAGCACCAGAACTGAACATACTGGAGCAGAAAAAAACAAACTATTTCCTACCGATATTGGTATGATTGTGACCGACTTTTTAGTGGAACATTTTGGCGTAATCTTAGATTACCAATTTACAGCACGAGCGGAAAAAGATTTTGATGAAATTGCCCACGGAAAAAAGCAATGGGCATCGATGCTGAAAAACTTTTATGACGAATTTCACCCTTTGGTTGAGTCATCAGAAAAATTAGACCGTAAAGAAGTAAGTGGAGATAGAGAATTGGGGAAAGATCCTGAAACAGGTCATACCATTCTTGTAAGACTAGGCAAATTTGGCCCTATGGCACAAATAGGAACTACTGAGGAGCTTGGGGAAGATGAAAAACCTAAATTTGCCAGCCTGCTAAAAGGGCAGAATCTAGATAAAATAACCTTAGAAGAAGCGCTGAAACTATTCGAACTTCCTAAAAGCCTAGGAGAGCATGATGGAGAAGAAGTAATAATTGCCATAGGCCGTTTTGGCCCTTATGTTAAGTATGGTGCTATGTACATATCTCTTAATCGTGGCGAAGACCCAATGTCTGTTGAGTTGCCAAGAGCCATTGAACTTATTGAAGCTAAAAAAGCGGCTGACGCTCCTATTGATTATTATAATGAACTTCCTGTTCAAAAAGGGGTTGGCAGGTTTGGCCCATTTATTAAATGGAATGGTATGTTTATTAACGTAAACAAAAAATACGATTTCGATAACCTTTCTCATGAAGACATTGTTCAACTAATAGAGGAGAAAAAGCAAAAAGAAATAGATAAGGTTATTCATAATTGGGCGGAAGAAGGGATCAGGGTTGAAAAAGCACGTTGGGGAAGATTCAACATTCTAAAAGGTAAAACTAAAATTGAACTTCCTAAAACAGTAGATGCCAAAAGCCTTACGCTAGAAGAAGTAAAGGAGCTTATTGCGAAAAAAACACCTGCTAAAAAAAGGAAATCCACAGCTAAAAAGAAAAAAAAGTAGCTTCTCGCATTTTTCAAACACAAAAAGGCTTCATACTTATTTGAAGAATCGATTAATTGGCAATGAATAAAAGCTACCTCTTTATTAACAACCCCATTTCTGGAGGGGGAAAACATGATTTTGTTGAAATTTTCGAATCTTTTAAAGAGAAGTTTCCAACCCATAAAATAATTAACACCACACATATTGGGCACGCTAAAGAATTAGCTTCTCAGTACCAACATAAATATGATATAATCGTAGCGGTGGGTGGCGATGGCACCATTAACGAAATAGCTTCTGTTATTATTAATTCTAACACAGAGCTAGGCATAATCCCCAATGGCTCTGCCAACGGATTGGCTTTTCATTTAGATTTACCAATGAAAGTTGAAAAAGCTATTCTGCATTTGCTAGATTCAACCGCTAAACCAATTGATGTGATAGAAGTAAATAATCGCATATTTGTTAATATGGCAGGTGTTGGATTTGATGGACATATTAATGTACTTTTTAACCAAACTAAATTGCGAGGTCTATGGTCGTATGCTAAGCTAATTTTTACAGAATACATTAGATATAAGCCCTTTAATTATAAAATTGATATAGCAAACGCTACCTATAAAGGAAGTGCATTTTTTATTGTATTTGCCAACACAACTCAATATGGCCACAATTTTCATATTGCACCCAATGCAGAAGTTAATGATGGTATTATGCATATTACCTTAGTAACCAAACCGCCTTTTATATTTATACCCTTTTTATTACGCACGGTATTTAAAGGAAAAGCGTTAGATTCTAAGCATTGTACTGAACTTGCCTGTAAGGAAATGAAGCTTATGTTCAATAATGAAGCGATGCATTTAGACGGAGAAATTCCTACGGGTAATGGAACTAAAGAACTAAAATTTAAGGTACTCAAAAACGCATTAAAGGTAATCTATTAAAAAGATGGATAAGTCTATACTATTTATTCATAATCCAATTTCGGGTGGTAAAAGAAATAACTTTCTAACCGTTTTTAATTCTAAAAAAAATAATTTTCCTAAAGCTAAAGTAATATCTACTACGCATAAAGGGCATGCAACTGATATTGCCACACAAAACAAACACAATTTCGACATTATTGTGGCGGTGGGTGGAGATGGAACTGTGCATGAAATTGCATCTGCATTGGTAAACACTTCAACTCCAATGGGTATTATTCCCCAAGGATCTGGCAATGGGTTTTCTAACCATCTGGGCATCTCAAGTAATACAACTAGAGCATTAAATCAACTTAAATCTGGCACTACAAAGCTCGTTGACACTGTTCAAATAAATCAAAAAAAATCCGTGAATGTTGCCGGTATTGGTTTTGACGGGCATATAGCTTCCTTATTCGATAAAACTAAACGTAGAGGGCTTTGGTCGTATGTAAGGTTGGTAGTTACCGAGTTTTTTAAATATAAAGAATTTGATTTTTCACTAACATCAGGTATCGAAAATATAAAAGATAAGGCATTTATAATCGCCTTTGCCAATTCTAGCCAATATGGTAATCATTTTCAAATTGCACCCAATGCTAAATCGGATGATGGTTTGCTAAATGTCATGATTTTAAAGAAACCTGCAATATTAGCTATACCTCTAATTGTTTGGAAAATGTTTAACGGTAAACAAATTAGTTCTAACTATTGTAAAGAACTTATTGGGAGTAATTTTATTATTACGCACGAGCAAAGTAGCGTGCAATTAGATGGTGAACCAGTGGCGTTAGGCTCAAATACTTTACATGTAGAAATAAAACCAAAAAGCTTAAAAGTAATCTGTTAACATTTCATCTTTCACATTTTTCCCTTTCACATTTCATATTTCATATTTCATATTTCTCCCTTTAACTTTGCACCCCAATGAAAAAAGTAGCTTTTTACACGCTTGGTTGCAAGCTCAATTTCTCTGAGACATCTTCTATTGGAAGAATGTTTGAAGAACAAGGATATGCCAAAGTAGATTTCACAGATCGGCCTGATATATTTATTATTAACACTTGCTCGGTAACCGATAATGCAGACAAAAAGTGTAGAAAGATTGTACGCGAAGCAAAAGCTATTTCACCAGAATCGTATATCGCTATTATTGGCTGCTATGCCCAATTAAAACCTACCGAAATTTCTGAAATTGAAGGGGTTGATGCAGTACTAGGGGCTTCTGAAAAATTTCATTTACTAGAATTATTAGACGACTTTAAGAAAGGCACGACTAAAGTACTTGCCTCTGATATTAAAGAAGCCAATACCTTTAATGCGGCTTATAGTATAAACGACCGTACTCGTACATTTTTAAAAGTGCAAGATGGTTGTGACTACTTGTGTACATTTTGTACTATTCCATTAGCCAGAGGCAATAGCCGAAGCGACACCATAGAGCATATTGTGGCAGAAGCCATCAAAATCGGTAACACAGGCATTAAAGAAGTGGTGCTTACAGGTGTAAATACGGGTGATTTTGGCATTCAAAATGGTACACGCAAAGAACGATTTATCGACCTAATAAAAGCACTAGATAATGTAGAAGAAATCAATCGATTTAGAATTTCTTCTATTGAGCCTAATTTACTTACCGATGAAATTATTGAGTTTGTAGCTTCATCGAAAAGATTTGCTCCTCACTTTCATATTCCATTGCAATCTGGATCTGATGAAATGCTCAAGCAAATGAAAAGGCGATACCTATCTGATTTATATACCAATAAAGTAGCTAAAATCAGAAACCTTATGCCTTATGCGAGCATTGGCGTAGATGTAATCATTGGGTTTCCGGGCGAAACTGACGAGATGTTTAAAACCACTTACCAGTACTTAACGGATTTAAATATTTCGTATTTGCACGTGTTCACCTACTCCGAACGACCCAATACACCCGCAGCCTCAATGGCCGATGTAGTTCCGATGGATGTTCGAAATCAACGCTCTAAACAACTCCGTAACTTGTCTGAAAAGAAAAAGCGAAAGTTTTATGCTGAAAACATTAACCGAGAAGCAACTGTACTTTTCGAAAACGATGTGGAAAATGGCTTTATGCAAGGTTTTACAGAAAACTACATTAGGGTAATTTCCCCTTTGGATGAGCGCAAAATTAACAAGCTCGCTACCATAAAAATGAACAAACTAAATTTTGAAGGGCTAATGGAGGTAGAGGAGTTAGTGGAGATGAGCAGATAGTCTCAAATAGGTCGCCTCAAAAGTAATCAGGCCATTCTTGTAGATATTACCTAATTCTAAACGACCCCAATTAAACTAGCTAGTGTAACGATTCCTAAAAAAGCCGACTAATTTTCCATGTATTTCCCTTTATACTGCGTTAAAATTAGTAACCATAACAGAACTATGCTTGCAAATTTTGCCTTGTCTAACTTAACTTCGCCACATGTGCCTATATTGGCTGGTTTGTACGTTTTGAAGCTGCCATATTAAAAAAAAATAGAGGTAGGCACTTATGCATACTTAACCACAAAGATCGCTAAGAAGGCGCAAAGGACACAAAGTTTTGAAATCTCTGTGGTTATAGCTCTGTGAACTCTGTGGTTAATTTTTGCAAATTTGTATTCCTGATGGGATTTAATTTTTGATAATTATTCGTTTAAATTTTTGTTTTTTATTATCTGTATAACAAGCTTTAGAAGACATTGTTTTTTTATTATCTATCTCTAATTGAAGCATATCAAGCATGTATATGTAGCTATATGCTTACCTCTAAAAATGTTAAACCCAAAGGTCGCAAAGTTTTTGATGGAATGTATAAAATGCAAAGATTGCTGAGTGTCCCTTTGCACTCTTTTTTAATTAACTCCTTGGATGAAAATCTTGGATTACTTGTTGTAAATAAGCTCGATCGAGGTGGGTATAAATTTCCGTAGTGGTAATAGATTCGTGCCCCAACATTTCCTGCACCGCTCTCAGATCGGCTCCACCTTCGATTAAATGTGTTGCAAAGGAGTGCCTGAATGTATGTGGACTTATATTCTTATTGATGCCTGCCACTTTTGCTAAGTTCTTAATGATTGTAAAAATCATTACTCGGCTTAACATAGCTCCTCTGCGGTTTAGAAAAACATAATCTTCATTTCCAGGTTTAATATCGATGTGCACACGGCTTTCTTTTCGGTAAATATCAATGTATTTAATGGCTTCTCTGCCAATGGGCACTAACCGCTCTTTATCGCCTTTGCCAATAACTCGAATATAACCTGCCTCGGCATATAAATTACTAATCCGCAAACTAATCAACTCCGACACGCGAAGGCCACAACTGTATAAGGTTTCGAGTATAGCTCTGTTTCTGGCACCTTCTGGTTTGGAATGGTCAATGGCTTGCAATAATTTGTCTATCTCGTGCAAGTCCAGAGTGTCAGGCAATTTTCTTCCTAAACGAGGAGATTCGATTAATTGAGTAGGATCAGTTGAGATTTCGCCTTCGAACAGCAAGTATTTGTAAAAAGCCTTTATTCCACTTATAATTCTTGCTTGGCTAAAGGCCGACATGCCAAGCTCGTTTAATAATTGAATAAAATCAGAAATATTGGCTTGCGTAATTTCAAGAGGAGCAATATTTACTTCTTCTTGCTCCGCAAATTGTTGCAATTTTTCTATATCTCGCACATAGGCCAGAATGGAATTATCTGCTAAAGCCCGCTCAAGCTTTAAGTAATGTTTAAACTGCATAATTAATAAATCCCAAGTCATTTTATGGAGGTTGAGCCGTTTCTTCGTTTATTTGTTACGTTGATTTGCAAATTTCAATGCCTCAACAAATAAACAAATAAACATTTTATCAAATGCATATTGCAATTATAAATGGCCCCAACCTCAACTTACTTGGCACAAGAGAGCCTGATGTATATGGCTCTCAAACATTTGAGCAGTATTTTGAAACACTGAAAGAGAAATTTCCAAAAGTAAATTTCAGCTATTTTCAATCTAATATAGAAGGAGAACTCATTGGAGAGATTCAAAAAATGGGTGCGGCATGTGATGGCATTATTTTAAATGCTGCGGCCTATACCCATACTTCTGTTGGATTGGGAGATGCCATTTCTGCGATTAAAGCACCTGTAGTTGAAGTTCATATTTCTAATATTTATGCACGAGAAGAGTACAGACACCACAGTTTTTTAACAGGAAAATGTAAAGGAGTTATTTCCGGATTAGGGCTTAAAGGCTATGAATTAGCAGTTAATTATTTAGTAACGAAATAGTCATCAATAACTTAATGTAATCTAGTATTTTTGCGCAAAATTTATAGCAATGCAATTCGATTTTAAACAAATACTTTCTGTAACCCTCATCTTATTTTCGGTTATTGACATTATTGGCTCTGTGCCCGTGGTAATTGATTTACGTAAAAAAGCAGGAAAAATATATTCTGGCAAAGCCACGTTAGTTGCAGGCATCTTAATGATTACATTTTTATTCTTAGGGCAGTCGATACTGGGTTTATTCGGCCTTAACTTAGAATCTTTTGCCATTGCTGGTGGTATAATCATGTTTATTATTGCTATTGAAATGATTTTGGGGATAACCTTGTTTAAATACGACCCTGAGGAGGTCGATGGAGCATCCATTGTGCCCATAGCCTTTCCACTTATTGCTGGAGCTGGTACGCTCACCACTATTCTTACCTTGCGTGTTGAATTTGCCACCGAAAACATTATAGCTGGCATCATCATCAACCTTATTTTTGTGTATATTGTACTAAAAACTTCTACTTGGCTGGAAAGAAAAATTGGTGCCTCTGGCTTTGGCATTTTAAGACGTGTTTTTGGAATAATATTACTTTCAATCGCAGTAAAGCTCATTCTTACTAATATTGCAGGATTATGATTAAGCTCTACACCGATGGAGCCGCTAAGGGCAACCCCGGCAATGGAGGTTATGGAACCGTGCTTCTTTTTGGTAAACACCGTAAAGAACTTAGCCAAGGGTTTAGAATGACCACCAATAACCGAATGGAGTTATTAGCAGTAATTGCTGGTTTAGAAGCCTTGAATACTAACGAACATCCAATCACCATCTATTCAGATTCTAAATATGTGGTAGATGCCATTAATAAAGGTTGGTTAGCTAACTGGGTTAAGAAAAATTTTAAGGATAAGAAAAACGTTGATTTATGGAAACGGCTCCTTCCCTTGCTAAAACGGTTTAACCTCACTTTCAAATGGGTGAAAGGTCACGCAGGCAATATCGAAAATGAACGCTGTGACGAACTTGCTGTAGATGCAGCAGAAGGAAGTAACCTTTTGATAGACGAAGGGTTTGAAGCTCAACAAAAATAATTTATTTGTTAGCATACTGTTTTTAACCGCAAGGTACGCAAAGTCCGCAATAGCTCCCTTTGTGGCTCTAGTACAACGTTCTCAAAATTTGAGCTCGATAATACCTTCTATTCTCTAGGCGTTAACACACACGATTCCGTAAAGTCAAAGCCAAAATCTTCACTAAGTTCAGATAATATTGGTTCATAGAGTTCCTTAATAATAGGAATAATTACTCCACGAGATTTGATTTTATCTTCTAAAATAAGTTTTGTGGCAATGCCCAATGGCAATCCAACTGTTTTCGACATCCCTGTATGCGTTGTGTTTTCACCAATGGTAACAATGGACGAATGAATTTCCGTTTCCCTACCGTTATTGCTTTTATCGATGTAGTTAAATTTATGCCACATCACAATCATATCTCTATCATAAGGGTTTAACGTCCATTTTTTACGCAAAATAGCTTCTAGTATTTGAGCTGGTGTTCCTTCTTTTAGCCCCACTAATTCATCACTAAACGCCCCTACCCATTTTAGCTTATACATAATATCTCCCTGCATATCTAAATTGAGGTAATGAGCTAGTTTTAGTTCTACAGAATCGTGTGGGTTGTAAGATAGAAACGAATTGATAAACTGGCGGTGGGTCATGGTGGCTACATCTTCCATTTGATAGCTATCATCAGTGGCACCCAACTGCACAAAAATATTCCACGCCATGCTATAGCCCGGTCGCCTAAATGTGCCTCGATACAAAGTTTTAATGCCTCTTAGCTTATAGACATCCAAGTATTGTAATGAATCTCGGTTCGCATATCCTTCAAACTCACCATACTTAGGAATATGCACAATTTCGGTTCTTCTAAACAAACGGTGATAAGGAATGAATTTATAACGACCTTCTTGAATAAACTTAACAACTCCTTGGCCTGCCAACACCACGTTTCTTGGATTCCAGGTAAATTTATACTTCCAAGGGTTATCATCATCCGAAGGAGCCAATAAGCCACCTGTAAACGATTCAAATCCAATTAACTCATTACCCTTTTCTCGAATTCGATCAATTACTTGCATGGCACTCATGTGATCCATACCAGGATCTAGTCCACATTCATTTAAAAAAACTAACCCTTTCTTTTTTGCTTCGGCATCCAATGCACGCATTTCATCGTTTACGTAAGAAGCCGTAACTAAATGTTTGGATAACTTTAAACAAGCCTTTGCCACCGATATATGAAACCGAGCCGGCAACATACTAATAACCAAATCTACTTTGCCTACTTCATCCTCAAGCTGGGCTTGATTAGTTACATTAAAAGCAAAGCCTCTAGCTTTGCCTTCTCCTTTTTTATTGGCTAGTTCCTCATTTACATCTCCAATGGCAATTTGCCACCCTTTTGTGTCGTGTAGTTTAAGTAAGTATTGAATGAGAGTAGATGCCGATTGGCCTGCACCAAGTAATAATATATTCTTCATGTATTGTGTCAAATTTGAGAACCCAAAGTAAGGTTGATAATTATTGTTCTCAAAAGGTTTTAATCGATTATTATTGCTATAATTATTGATGCAAATATGTACGAATATGGAATTTACAAAAAGCTTTGAGACTCAAGTAGATAAATTGGGCGACAAAGAACAGAAAACAATAATGGCTGCATTAAAAGCTGTTGAAAATTCTTATTCACCCTATTCTAATTTTAAAGTAGGAGCATCATTGCTGTTAGAAAATGGAGAAATAATTTCAGGGAGTAATCAGGAAAACGCTGCCTACCCATCTGGGTTATGTGCCGAAAGGACTGCCTTATTTAGTTATGGATCTACCAGTAGAAAATCACCCATTGCAATTCTTGCTATTATAGCTTTTGACAAAGACAAAAAACAGGCCAACACTTGTTCTCCCTGTGGTTCTTGCCGACAGGTAATGGTTGAATATGAACACCTGCAAAAAACACCATACAAAGTGATTTTTTGTTATGATGATAAAATTGAAATACTAGAAAGTGCAACGCAGCTTTTACCTTATGCTTTTCATTTTTAATGGAAGATACTTATCAAAATGCCTCCTTTCAATCTCAAGGAAGGTATGCTATTTTAGGTGAGTTATCATCAAACACAAAATCTATTCTTTTTGTTTTTCATGGACAAGGACAACTTGCCAAATTCTTTATTCAAAAATTTAAGGCACTTACTAATCAAGGTTTTACGATAATTGCTCCAGAGGGTCTCCACAATTATTATTTAGAAGGGTTTACCGGACGGGTTGGAGCAAGTTGGATGACTTCTGAAAACCGATTAGTTGCCATCGAAAATTATATCAGTTTTTTGGACAATGTTCTTCAAGATGTAAAAAGTAAAGTGGCTCCATCGATTAAATTACACCTTTTAGGATTTTCTCAAGGAACTGCCACCGTAAGCAGATGGATTGAGCAAAGTAACTTTAATTTTGAGCAACTCATTCTTTGGGGAGGTACGCTGCCTCCTGATTTAAGCAAAGAATTAATCCGTAAAAGAATGAAAAATAAAAAGTTTATCCATGTTATTGGTAATCAAGATCTATATATTGCTACTACTAAAGTGGAAGCATTAAAATCACTCACCAAGGGTTATTGTATTGACTCAGACTACAACATGTATGAGGGAGGACACGATATTGATCAACAAGCCCTATTGAACATCTTTAACCACGGTTAATAACTGTAGCCGAAGCTTGTGCCGTTGGCAATACAATTACATCACTAATATTAACATGGGCAGGCCGTAACACCATAAACAGTGCCACTTCTGCAATATCCTTGGCCTGGAGAGGTTTCATCCCATTATAGGTCGCATCAGCTTTTACTTTATCTCCTTTAAATCGTACCGAAGAAAAGCCTGTGTTTACTAAACCTGGGCTAATTTGGCTAACTTTAATTCCATAAGGGTTTAAATCTAATCGCATCCCATTATTAATAGCATCTACTGCATGTTTAGAAGCACAATACACATTGCCATTTGGGTACACCTCCTTACCTGCGATGGAGCCAATATTAATTATTTGTCCAAATTTTCGATCTACCATTTGTTTAATAATTGGTTTACTTATATATAGTAAGCCTTTAACGTTTCCGTCAATCATAGCATCCCAATCTTCAATACTTCCTGTATGAATGGGTGCCAAACCATGCGCATTACCCGCATTATTAACTAAAATATCTACCGTGTGTTTATCAAGAACAGGAAATATTGCTTTCTCTACTTCTTTCTTGCTTCTAACATCAAAATAAGCAGTTGATACTGATACTTTTCTACTCAATTCAGTGGCAATTGGCTCTAGACGTTCTTTGCTTCGTCCACATAAAATGAGATTAATATTATTGTCAGCAAATAGCCTTGCTGTTGCTTCCCCAATTCCTGAAGATGCTCCTGTTATTAATGCAGTTTTCATTGTCTAAATTTTGATGTGAATAGATTAATAAGAGGCTTCCTTAACGGCTCTGTTTTCTTATTGAAAGTGGAAATAAATACTTACGGTTTTACTTTTAAGCTCTTTTATGCCTGCAGTGAAATCATTATTACTCCCCACAACATCAAGCAAGCCAAAGGAAAATCTTATTTCTGGCGAAAATTTAAAAAGGGGGTAATATAAATCAAAACCAAACCCAAAATCAGCCATTAAATTTACTCTTTCTAATTGTAATAAGTTTTGGTCTTCAGCCAACTCTGTTTTTCCTGCGGCTTCAATAGATGTTGTAACCCCTCCAATTATGTACATTCTAATATTATCTCTCCGTTGCGATTTATATTTAAATAAAACCGGAAAATCAACACCTACGCTTTCAATTGTTTCAGTGGCAGCAGATCTTCCAATATAATTATACTTAAGTCCATATTCAGAAAACGTAACCTTTGGAGTAATTCGTACATCGAAAAATGGCGCTAACTTAAAATTAACAATAAACCCTAATGAAAATCCAGGTTTTTTCAAAGGCACAATTGAATGCACACTATCCATTGCGGGTGTTGTAAAATAGTCGGAATATTTTAACCTTAAAGATGCCGTATGAAAACCAAATGAAAACCCATAGGTTACAATACGCCTTTCATCATAGCGAGGGTTATTTACTTCGCCAGAAGAACGACTCTGTGCCATTAACGAAAATGGCGCCAGCGCTAAAAGTAATATAATTATTTGCTTCCCCAATAAATTGAACTTATCCCTAAAGTTAACGGAATTGCTTTAGTTTCTGTAAAACCTACTTCATTCATTATGTTTAAAAACCTTTCTCCGTATGGAAAGGCCGAAACTGATTCAGGTAAATACGTATAA
>JAMOMJ010000042.1 GCA_027067135.1 Cyclobacteriaceae bacterium | reverse complement strand
AATCTTTTCGGGGGTGGAAGATGCCTATAAGCAGGGTTTTATAACGGTTACTCAGCTTTTGGAAGCACAAAATGCTAAATTCAATGCCAATTTACTAGCGGTACAAACTAATTATAAAATGGTATTAGATTACTTAATACTAGAGCGACTCACTGGTAAGATTCAAATACTGGAAAGTGATGCAGAGCAAAAAGAGTATTTGGATAGGCTGCAACAATATTTAATTTCAGGAGAATAAGGAATAATGAAAAACAAAAATAGCATGATTCGTAAAGGAGGTTTTGTCCTACTTGGGCTCGTTTTAATAATTACCGGTTGTTCTAAAAAAGAACAAGAGAAGGAAAGCATTAGGCCTGTATTCTATCAAAAGATTTCATCAACTGGTGGAGTAAACAAAATTGTTTTGCCAGGGGTAATTCAATATAACCAAGAATCGAAGTTAAGCTTTAGAGTAGGAGGTGTGTTAAAAAGCATACCGGTTGTGGTAGGTGAAAATATTAAAAAAGGTGAGCTATTAGCCGTAATAGATGATACCGACTATCTGGTGAGCTATAAACAAGCAATGGCATCGTATCAGGCCGTAGAGTCTAGTGCTAAGAACGCAAAAGCTCAATTGAATAATGCGAAATCAAATTTCTTACGAATAGAGCAATTATATATTAATAATAATACCTCATTAAGTGAGTTTGAAAAAGCAAAAGCACAACTAGAGAATGCTAAATCTGGTTTGCAATCTGCTATATCCCAATCAGAAGCTTCCAGAGCACAATTGAATGCCACGAAAAATCAATTGAATTATACCAAATTGGTATCTCCTGTAGATGGCACCATTTCTAAGATTTTATTTGAAGAAAATGAATCCATTGGGATAGGTAAACCAATAATGATTTTAGCCTCCGATAATAATTTTGAAGTAAGAGCATTAGTTACGGAACAATGGATTAATCAGTTGCAACTTAACCAGGAAGTAGAGGTTGTTATTGGCTCCTTAAACGAAACCCTTACGGGTGTTATTAAAGAAATTAGCCCTGATGCCCCAGGTAATTCGGGCTACCCTATTAAAATCTCATTTGATAAGAACACCACCGCTTTAAAGGCAGGGATGTCTGTAAAAGTTCATATAAACAAAATTGTGGAGGCAGATGCCGATGAGCCAATTATTGTAGATACTGATGCCGTACAAAATGATGCAGAAGGATTTTTTGTCTATGTACTCGAAGAGAAAGAAAATGAATTATACGCTGCAAAACGGAGAAATATTGAAGTAGGAGAGCTCCTTAAAAATGGTTATGTGGTTCATAAAGGGCTAGAAAATGATGAACTGGTGGTAACTGCTGGTGTTCGTTTTTTATACGATGGCAAAATTGTAAAACTGCAAGAGCAAAAAGCCCAATAAAATTTAGAACCAATGAATATTACTAAAATTACCCTTGATAATAGTAGAATCACGGTTGTTCTGTTGCTCATTATTGCGTTTATGGGCTTTAAAAACTATTTCGACCTGTCGCAAGATAGTATGCCGCCTTATACCATAAGAAAGGCTAGTGTTATTACACGCTTTCCCGGAGCCAGCCCTTTAAGAGTAGAAGAGTTAGTTACTGATTTATTGGAAGAAACCATCAGAGAAATAGTACAGGTTAAATCAATCGAAAGTGAATCCAGAACCGGGCTTTCTGTTATTACTATTACGTTAAAAAATGAAATTAGTAATGCTGAATTAAGACCAGTTTGGGACGAATTGAGGCAGAAAATGGGCGATATTCAGGCTCGCCTACCACAAGGAACTATAGGCCCTATTATTAAGGATAGAGATATAGGAACTGTGTTTGGCGTAATACTAGGAGTATCCAGCTATGGGGTAAACAGTAAAATTATAGAAGGGTATGCCAAAGACATTCGAAGCGAGTTACTGCAATTGCCCGATGTAGCCAAAGTTAAATATGGCGGAGTGCAAGAGGAACGTGTTTTTATTGCTTTTGACGATCAGCAACTTTCGAGGTATGGCTTAACTGCACAGCAATTAAAAGGCATCATAAATTCAACCAATATTCTTTTTTCAGGAGGTGAAGTTGTGGTGGGTAAAAAGAGGATTTTGCTCGAACCTACAGGGAATTATACCAATATTGAAGATATTAAAAATACACTCATACCTACACCCTCAGGAGAATCAATATTACTTGGTGATATCAC
>JAMOMJ010000041.1 GCA_027067135.1 Cyclobacteriaceae bacterium | reverse complement strand
TAACGCCACAGGAGAAAATGGTTACCGTAAATGGGCAAGAGGCCATTGCCTTGTATGTATCACTAAAAAAGGGAGCCAATATTGTTGACCTTGGTAAAGATGTAGATCGAATTATTCCTGAAATTAATGGAAGGCTTCCGCTGGGAGTTGAGTTGGTGAGGGCTGCCTCGCAAGACCAAATGGTTGATAAGCAGGTTGGGAACTTTATTATGTCACTGGTTCAGAGTATCGTTATTGTATTGGTAGTAATGCTTCTGTTTTTAGGATTTAGAACTGGCTCATTAGTAGCTGCTCTTATTCCAATGGTAATGGTTTCTTCCTTTTTCTTTATGAACCTGATAGATATTGGGCTAAATAAGGTATCGCTTGCTGCTCTTATTATCTCACTTGGCTTATTGGTGGACAATGGAATTGTGATAGCGGAATCTATTTTAGTGCGTACAGAAGCAGGTCAAAGTGTTAGAAATGCAGCTATTGCAGCCAGTAAAACCTTGGTTATTCCCTTATTAATTTCTTCGTTAACAACGTCTAGTGCGTTTCTTTCATTTGCATTAGCGCAAACCCCAATGGGAGAAATGGCTTCACCGCTTTTTTATGTGGTAACAATTGCCCTCTTAAGTTCGTGGGTGTTGGCATTTACTTTTATTCCATTATTGGCTATGGCCATTGTTAAAACACGAAATAAAGAAGAAGAGATCAAAAAAGGATTGATTGATGTTGGAATGGAGAAAATCAATATCTGGTATAATAAGGTGCTGGTTAAGGTACTTAAAAAGCCAGCTGTATTTAGTTTTGTGATTTTAGGACTCTTTATTGTATCTGTTTTGGCAATGACTCAATTGCCGTTTAAGCTGGTGCCGGATAGCGATCGATTTTTAGTTACCGTTGACGTTAAAATGCCTTCAGGTACTCGAATCGAACTAACCAAAGAATCGGTAATGCTAATAGAGCAATATATTCAAGATTCTCTAATTGTGGCTGACCCAGAAAAAGAGGTAGGTGTAGTAGATTTTTCCTCTTACATTGGAGAAGGCCCGGAGGCCTATGATTTGGGCTACATGAGAGATGAAGCTAACTCAAACTATGCCCATTTATTATTGAATACCACGGGCGACAGAGATAATGATTATGTGATTGAAAAGCTTGATAAGTTCTGTTTTGAAAACATACCAGAAGCAGATATTAGAGTGAATCGTTTAAGTGGAGCAGGTGCTGTTGGAACGCCCGTAGAAATTCGAATATCGGGTAAGGATAATGAAGAGCTTGCCAAAATTGCCAGTACAGTAAAGAAGCATTTATATACAATTGCCGGCACTAAAAATATTACAGATAATTGGGGCCCTAAAGCAAAGAAAATAATTGTTCATATAGATGAAAGCAAGGCCAAAAGGGTAGGGCTTACCAATATGGATATTGCGAGTGCTTTACATACAGGCCTTTCAGGTTATATTGTTGGGAGTTACCGGGAGGGCACTAAGAGCATTCCCATAGTTTTAAAAGATAAACAAAACGAAGAACACTCCATTGAAACTATTTCAGGGCTAAATATATTTTCACCCACCAATAGAACTAATGTGTCCTTAGGTCAAGTGGCTGAAGTGCAGATAGGTTGGCAATTTGCTAAAATCTCACGTAGAGATTTAAGGCGTACCATTACAGTAGGCTCCTATTTAAAGCCTGGTTATACGGCAAACGATATTTTTACAGATATAGAACCTTGGCTTAAGGAGGAGAATACAAAATGGGATAATGGATATAAGTACGAGTTTGGTGGAGAGGATGAAGATACTGCAGAAAACTTGGGTGCCATAGCAGCTTGGTTGCCAGTTTCATTTTCCATTATCATATTATTATTAGTATTGCAGTTTAATTCTATGAGGAAGACCCTAATTGTGGCAAGTACTATTCCACTAGGAATCATCGGAGTTGTTATAGGTTGGTATGTAGGTAATTCTTTTGTAAGCTTTTTTGGAATTTTAGGGGTAATTGCCCTTGCAGGTATTCTAATAAACGACTCTATTGTATTATTAGATAGAATAGATGTGGAAGCAGAAGATGACCCAACCATTTCTAAACAAGTAGCCATAATGCGAGCAGCAAACCATAAATTTAGACCTGTAATTCTAACCACATTAACCACTTCATTAGGAATGATTCCCCTGCTTATCAGTGGTGGCTTATTATGGGAGCCATTAGCTCTTGCCATTATATTCGGACTTTTCTTTGCCACCATCATTATCTTATTATTTGTTCCTGTGTTTTATAGCATAATGTTTAAAGTTAAGTTTAATGAGTATGTTTTTAATATTGCAGAAATGCACCACTAGGCTCATTTTAAGAACTTAATTTAAGAAATTGTAATTTTTTTTAAGAAATATTTGGAAGTTAGTTAATATTTACTAACCT
>JAMOMJ010000040.1 GCA_027067135.1 Cyclobacteriaceae bacterium | reverse complement strand
GTAAATTTCACCAAATTTATTTTGTAAAATACAGGAAATTAGCCATTTATTACCCACAACCTTTCCACAGGCGTGGATAACTTTATCGATTTTTGGGTATTGTATTGTTAGGAACCTGAATAGTTACTTAAAATCTAAGTCTTTACTTAATGACAAAATATAAACTTAGCAATACAGCTAAAGAAGACTTAGTTAGAATTCATCATTACGGTACGAAGACCTTTGGAGTGACGCAAGCTGATAATTATTTTGATTCGTTTTTTGAGTATTTTGATATTATAGCTCAACGACCCTTTTCATTTGAATCCGTTGACTATATAAAAACAGGATATAGACGATGTGTATGTGGTTCTGATAGCATTTATTTCAAAGTAAATAATGATGTTGTAGAGATAATGGCAATTGTTGGAAGTCAAGATTTAGATAATATTTTTAGTGATTAAATTATAGTTGGTAACAACCACTAAACTTAATAGGGGGTTTTGTGGTTAAATTCTAAGTTCATCTCTACTTGCAAGCCCCGAGCACCAAATACCGAGCAAATAACTGAATGATAGTATATTAAGGCTTGTAATAGATTTACCTTGCGGATTTAAGGTAATACTTATTAGCCTCCGCCTGCCATTTATTTAAATCAGCAATTCGTGTTTCGGAAGAAGGATGGGTTGATAAAAATTCTGGTTGTTGGCTTCCTCCAGCCTGGGCAGACATACGTTTCCAAAATTCTGGTGCAGCAGCAGGATCGTAACCCGCCATAGCCATAAAAATTAACCCGATGTGATCTGATTCTGATTCCTGCTCTCTTCCAAACTTTAGCATTCCTAAAGGGCTAGCTGCACCAACCGCTTGCAATAAAATATCATCTAACCGGTTGGCACTCGCACCTGTAGCCATAGAACCCACACTTAAAATACCATTGAATGCCATTTGCTGGCTCATCCTTTCTCTTCCATGGTTGGCAATGGCATGTGCTACCTCATGCCCCATAACTACTGCTACTCCCGTTTCATCTTTACAAATTGGTAAAATTCCCGTATAAAAGGCTACTTTTCCCCCAGGCATGCACCAGGCATTTACCGTATTTTCTTCTATCAGATTAAATTCCCATTCAAAGCCATTTAATTGCCTGCTCAAGCCGTTATTAGCCATGTATTCTTCTACTGCTTTTTGTATTCTTACTCCAACCCTTTTAACCATAGCGGTTTGTTCAACATTAGTAGATAAATTTCCTTCGGACAGAACCTGTTTATAGTTTTGAAAGCTTAAAGGAATGAGTTCTGCATTAGACACTAGAGATAACTGAGAACGGTTGGTTACAGGTACGGTAGCACAAGCCAATAGCACAACTGTTAAAAGAATGAATGAAATAATTTTCTTAATCATAGTCATAGATTTTAGGTGGCAAAATAATAAGATAGGTTAAATTTGATTTTTTATAAATATTACTTTTACAAAAATAATAGTTAATATGAAAATTTTTGGAATTGGCAGAAATTATGCTGCCCATATTGCAGAACTTAATAACGAACGACCCAATGAGCCTGTTATTTTTACCAAACCAGAAACAGCACTACTCACTCGCAACCGACCTTTTTATTACCCAAGCTTTTCTAATGATATACATTTTGAAGTAGAAATACTTTTAAAAATAGGTAAAGTGGGTAAAAATATAGATAAAAAATTTGCACACACCTATTATGATGAGATTGGCATTGGTATAGATTTTACAGCCAGAGACCTGCAATCGAAAGCCAAAGAAAAAGGGCTTCCGTGGGCAATTGCAAAAGGTTTTAACGACTCAGCCCCTATTTCTAAATTTGTACCTAAGGAAGACTTTGATTTAAGTAACCTCAAGTTTTCTTTGAAGCAAAATGGAGAAACAAAACAAGCAGGAAATACCAGTTTAATGCTATTTAGCTTTGATTATATAATCTCCTATTTATCCAATTTTTTTCTCCTCAAAAAAGGTGACATCATTTTTACTGGCACCCCAAAAGGAGTTGGCCCAGTTGCCATTGGCGACAAATTAGAATGTTTTATTGGTACAGAAAAAATGCTGCATGTTGATATTAAATAGAACCCGAACCCAACTTGTCCTTTTAGTTTTTCTTAGTGTTCACTTCCATCCTTCCTTAGCTCAATCTGGCTTGCTATTTCCTGTTAAGCCGGGTGTGGCAAATACTTTGGCAGGCACAATGGGCGAATTGCGATCCTCTCATTTTCATACAGGTATTGATATTAGAACAGGTGGCCAGGAAGGGTTAGATATATTGGCGGCAGATGATGGGTATATTTTTAGGATTTCTGTAAATCCCGGAGGGTATGGAAATGCCCTGTATATAAAGCACCCAAACGGGCATACCACTGTGTATGCCCATCTAAAGTCGTTTAGGAAAGACATTGCTGATTATGTAAGAAAAGAGCAATATGCCAAAAAGAAGTTTAAGCTCAATGTATTTCCTAATGGAACCGTATTTAAAGTAAAAAGAGGTGATTTTATCGCATTTTCTGGCAACTCAGGATCGAGCGGTGGACCCCATCTTCATTTTGATGTGCGCAACAGAAATCAAGATTTACTGAATCCTCTTCATTATGGTTTTGAGGAAGTTACAGACATTAGACCTCCGTTGGCTAAAGATTTAGCACTCGTAACTTCAACAATTAATAGCCGGGTAAATGGCGAATTTGGACGCATCGAAATTCCATTTGAATACAATAAAAATAACTACTTTATTAAAGACACTATTAATGCCGTTGGCAGAATTGGGTTAGAGCTCTATGCATACGACCGAATGAATAATACCCGATTTAAAACAGGCATTAACAAAATTGAAGTAAGAGTAAACAATAAAATTCATTTAATTACAACCATTGACACCTGGCCTTTTTCTAAAGGGCGACAGTTTTATACCTATACAAACTATGAAGCTTTGGTTAACGACAGTAAGCGATACCATAAACTTTATATAGATAAAGGCAATGCGTTGGATTTCTATTCTTTGCCAACTGATAAAGGATACCTTTCTGTTAAAAAAGGCTCCATTTATTCTGTAAGTATCTCTTTAACGGATTCTTACGGAAATAAAAGCAAGGTGCATTTTGTAATAAAAGGTTCTAAAGAATCAAAGCCTTCAAAAAACACATTGCGCTCTAACCCTTGGAGAATAGATGGCCATACCCTCACCTATAAAATTGGCGAACAAGACACCCTTGTGTTTTATAATAATGGTAAAAGAATGGAGCAAACTCCAGCCTATGTTAAGAGAGGGAGAAGTATTTATCTTTGGGATTTAGCCAAATCTATTCCAGACGCTGTTACAATCAATGGAGAGGTTAATCCTATGCCTATTAAAGCTTATGTACCAGCTGGTTTAGCGTATAAATTTTATAGCTCAGTTGCAGATATTCAATTTGCAAAAAACACCTTGTTTTCAGATTTATATTTTGCATTTGAGAGTAAAAAGGATACCATTTCAGGGGTTGAAATAATTACCATAGGAAACTCTAATATTCCGCTCAATAAAAACTACACTGTAAACTTTAAGCCAAGTAAGCACATTGGTAACAAACGCATTTGGGCCGTGTATGGTGTTTGGGGCAAAAACTCCTCTTTTGTAGGCGGTAAATGGACTGGTAACCAAATCGGTTTTAGGAGTAGAAGCTTTGGCAGCTACACCCTGTTAGCAGATAGCATCCCTCCCACAATTAAACCTCTCATATTGAACAAGGACGAAATGGTCTTTAAAATCTCAGATAATCTTTCTGGTATCGCAAAAATTACGATGCGCATAAATGGAGAGTGGGTGCTTATGAATTATGACCCAAAGAAAAGTTTGATTTGGGCGGAAAAGCCAAATCCAAGTTATAGTTTTAAGGGAAAAATAGAATTGACTCTGAAAGATAATATGGGCAATGAAGCTGTGCATTCTACAAATCTAAAATAAGAAACAGGGCAATTACCTTGGTTCGGTAGTATATTTCGTTATTAATTAATTCAGTGTTCAACCTCATTAATCAATAAGCTACATTAGCTTAGGAGGGGACATTGGCTGTGCTTTCTCATTCAACCCCTCCATATCATTTTCTGTACTTAATTGCTCAGGTCTGGGTTATTACTTGTCTCCATAATGAGACCAAGCACTCAATATATTTACCGTAACAACCTGTTCATTGATAGAGTAAACTAATCTATGTTTCTTATTGATTCTACGGGAGT
>JAMOMJ010000039.1 GCA_027067135.1 Cyclobacteriaceae bacterium | reverse complement strand
GGTATTCACCACAATGTAAGCAAACAATACCTGCAATATTATCTTGATGAATTCTGCTACAAATTCAATCGAAGGTATTTTGGAGATAGATTATTTGATAGAATGTTAATTGCTTCTATTTGTAACAGGTATCAATACGGATAGTCATAGATTTTTAGTTTAAGTATTTGATTATTAGCACTTTAAATATACTAAAAAAACCTTTTTACCTTCTAAATAACAGTTTTCTTATCCCGAACTCAGGTTAAAAATGAAAGATAAAGCAAGGTGAGCAATTAGGAGAATCAGCGTAATTGAGCCATATAAATAGATTACTCTTTTACGGTTTTGGGTGTCTTCCCACCAGAGTAAATACCATGGTTTTACCAAGCCGATAAGCAATAGGATAAAGAAAAAATAGCCCGACCAAAGAAGTAAATCAAGTAGCATAATACAAGTATAAGGCTTTGTATCTGTTCTTCTGTTTGTCAAGAATAAGTTTTAGCAAAAAAGCTTGAGTTTAAACTCAAGCTTTTTCAGTTTTATACAAACAGCAAAATTCACTAAAAGAGTGAATTGCAAGGATACTTCAGTTTTATAACTTACGTTTTACTTCTCTTGTTTCGTAGGATTCAACAACATCACCAACTTTAATATCGTTGAAGTTCTTGATGCTTAGACCACACTCGAAACCTTTTTTCACTTCCTGAACATCGTCTTTAAATCGTTTTAACTGTCCCATTTCTCCTTCATATACCACAATGCCCTCTCGAATTAAGCGAATTGGATTACTACGTTTTACATAGCCATCTTTAACCATACAACCCGCTACAGTACCAACCTTAGTAATTTTAAACACCTCACGTATTTCAACATTACCAACAATAACCTCTTCTGTATCAGGGTCAAGCATACCTTCCATGGCATCCTTAATATCGTTTATAGCATCGTAAATAATAGAGTAAAGTCTTATTTCTACAGCCTCATTTTCCGCAATCTTTTTAGCTGCTGGTGAAGGCCTCACTTGGAAACCTAGGATAATGGCATCTGAAGCAGTGGCAAGCAACACATCTGATTCGGAAATTTGACCTACTGCTTTATGAATAATATTTACCTGTACCTCTTCGGTAGTTAATTTCTGTAATGAATCTGAAAGTGCTTCAATAGAACCATCCACATCCCCTTTAAGGATAATGTTAAGCTCTTTAAAGCTACCAATGGCCAAACGCCTTCCGATTTCATCCAAGGTAATGTGTTTCTTAGTTCTAACACTTTGCTCACGTAGAATTTGTTCTCGCTTATTAGCAATCTCTCTTGCTTCACGGTCACTGTCCATCACGTTAAATACATCACCTGCTTGTGGTGCTCCACCTAAACCGAGCATCTGAACAGGAGTTGCTGGGCCTGCTTTTTTAACTTTAGTTCCTGTATGGTCGAACATAGCCTTTACTTTGCCAAAATGTGATCCAGCTAAGAGAACATCTCCTACTCTAAGTGTTCCTTCCTGTACCATAATAGTGGTAATATAACCACGGCCTTTATCCAAAGCAGCTTCAATTACAGAACCTGTCGCATTTTTATTAGGATTTGCCTTAAGCTCAAGCATTTCAGACTCAAGCAATACTTTTTCTAGTAAGTCATCAACTCCAGCACCTGTTTTTGCAGATATTTCCTGATCTTGATACTTACCACCCCAGCTTTCAACCAATACATTCATTTGCGAAAGCTCTTCTCTCACCTTATCTGCATTGGCATTGGGCCTATCCATTTTATTGAGCGCAATAATAATTGGTACTCCTGCTACCTGGGCATGATTGATGGCTTCTTTTGTTTGAGGCATAACACTATCATCTGCCGCAATTACAATAATTACTACATCGGTAATTTTTGTACCACGAGCACGCATAGCTGTAAAGGCTTCATGACCCGGTGTATCAAGAAATGCAATTTTTTGACCCGATTCGGTCATAACATCATAAGCCCCTATGTGTTGGGTAATTCCACCCGCTTCACCTTCTGTTACTGCTGATTTTCTAATATAATCAAGTAATGAAGTTTTACCGTGATCGACATGCCCCATTATGGTAACAATTGGAGCCCTATCTTGTAACTCGTCTTCTGTATCTTCGTGAACTTCCACGGTAACCTCATCTTCTGCTGAGGCAAATTCAACTTCAAAATGAAACTCATCAGCAATTACGGTAATAGCTTCTGCATCTAAACGTTGGTTAATGGAAACAAACATTCCAAGACCCATACAGGTAGAAATAACATCGTTTACAGAAACGCCCATTAACGAAGCTAAGTCATTGGCAGAAATGAATTCGGCAACTTGTAGCGTTTGTGCCGATTCGTATTCTTTCATCATCTGCTCTTCCTTGGCATCTTGAGCAGCATCTCGTTTTTCTTTACGATATTTAGCACCTGTGCCTTTTTTGCCACCACGCCCACCACCACCAGCACTTAAGCGGGCAAGAGTTGCTTTAATTTGTTCTTGAATTTCCTTATCAGTAGGCTCTTCTTTAACAACTCTTTTTGATCTTCCTTTACCACCTTTATCGAACTTCTTAAAGTCACGACCTCCACCACCATTAGGTTTTCCTGTCCCTGCTCCCGAGGCACCTCCAATGCGTTTTCTAGGTCGTTTTTTCTTACTTGTATCCGAAGAAGCAACAGGTTTATTTTTTTTCTTAACAGGCTCTTTCGGAAGTTCTATTTTACCTAATACATTAAGGCCGCGTACTTTTTCAGCAGTTGCCTTAATTACACCACTTTTAGGCTCTTCTTCTTTTGGCTCTTCAGCAACCAAAGGTATTTCCTCTTTCAGAGTGTCGTCTGTAACTTTAGCAGAAGTACTAGGAACATCAACTTTAGTCTCTTCTTTTACCTCTGCAGCGGACTTTTCTACCTTTTCTTCTTTCGCTGGCTCTTCAGCAGGTTCCTCTTTCTTCTCAACCTTCTTAAGTTCCTTTGCTTTCTTAGGTGCTGATTTTGGTTCTTCAACCTTTTTCTTTTTCGGCTCAAGGTCTATTTTGTCAACAACTTTAAGCCCTTTTAGTTTAGGGGCATCATCAGCCTTCTTCTCTTCTTTAACCTCTGCAACAGGCTTTTCCTCCTTCTCCTCTTTCGCTGGTTCAGGGGCTGTCTCAATTTTAGTAGCAGACAGGTTTTTAATGAGTATATTGTCGTCTTCAGCTGGTTTAGCCGGAGCAGGCTTATCTTCGGTAGGCGTAACTTGATTTTCTTGATGCTGAACACCAATTACGATTGATTCTGCTTCTTCTTTATCATGTAAAGAAGCGGCAAATTCTTTGGCTAGTAAACTATAATTTTCAGCCGTAATTTTAGCGTTGGGATTTCGATCAATCTCAATACCCTTGCTTGCCAAAAACTCAATAATGGTATCTCTACCAACATTTAATTTACGGGCAACCTGACTTAGCCTTTTTGTATTTTGTTCAGACATACTCAAATATCTTGTTTTTTACGCTTTTTAAAAAATGATCCTATTCAAACTCTTGACCTAGTATCTTAAAGATTTCCTGAATAGTTTCGGTTTCGAGGTCAGTTCTTTTGGTAATTTCATCTGGAGTGAGAGATAATACACTTTTTGCAGTGTCTAATCCTACACGTTTTAATTCATCGATAATCCAGCTATCAATTTCATCTCCAAACTCATCCAAATCAACATCTTCGTCATCGAAATCACCTGCTTCTCTAAACACATCAATCTCTAAACCAATCAATTGGCTTGCTAATTTAATGTTTTGTCCTCCTTTGCCAATTGCCAACGAAACTTGGTCTGGCTTAAGAAATACGGAAACTCTTCCTCCTTCTTCAGGAATCTTAATACTTCCAATTTTAGCAGGGCTCAAAGCCCGAGCTATATATAATTCCATGTTATCAGTAAAATTGATAACATCGATATTCTCATTTTGTAACTCACGTACAATGCTGTGAATTCTAGACCCTTTCATGCCCACACAGGCTCCAACAGGATCAATTCTATCGTCATACGACTCTACCGCAACTTTTGCTCTTTCTCCTGGCTGACGAACTACCTTTTTAATGGTAATTAGTCCATCATATACCTCAGGTACTTCGTTCTCGAATAAACGCTCTAGAAAAACAGGAGCTGTTCTCGATAATTTAACCTTAGGGTTGCCATTTACCATATCAACACCTTCAACCACCGCTCTTACCGATTCTCCTTTACGGAATCTATCCTTTGGAATTTGGTCATTTTTGCTGATAGACAATTCATTTCCTTCGTTATCTACTAACAGTACCTCACGAGAAAGGGTTTGATATACTTCGGCAGAAATTATCTCGCCTGCTAAATCTTTATACTTTTCGTAGATAATATCTTTCTCAAGATCTTTTACTCGTTGGATTAATGTTTGACGAGCCGTCATTACTGCTCTTCGGCCAAAATCAATTAATTTAATCTCTTCCGCAACTTCCTCTCCAATTTCAAAATCTGCTTCGATTTTTCGAGCATCGGTTAAAGAAATTTTGTCATGATCCCAGATGTCTTCAGAATTATCGTCCACAATTTCCCTAAATCTCCAAATTTCAAGGTCTCCTTTATCCGCATTAATAATTACGTCAAAGTTGTCATCAAATTCATATTTCTTACGAATCATCGTTTTAAATACATCTTCCAAAATCCTAATCATAGTAGGCCTGTCGATGTTTTTTTGCATTGCAAAATCTGCAAACGATTCTATTAAGTTTCCGCTGTCCATTTTCCTTACATTATTTAAAAGAAATCAGTACAAATGATTTTTCTATATCGTTAAAAGTTAATTCTATTTCTTCTGTTTCGATCTTTTTACCTTTCTTGGCTTCTTTTAATAGCTTAATGCTGTCTTCAGAAACTTCTAAAAGTTTACCCAACACTTCATCACCAGATGTAAGAGTAATTTTTAGTCGTTTACCCACTCGGCTCTGGTATTGCCTTGTTAATAGTAATGGATGATCGATTCCCGGAGATGAAACCTCTAAGGTATAAGCCTTATCTATTGTTTCATTTTCCTCCAAATTATGCCCAATCTGACGGCTAATGCTCGCACATATATCTATGTTTACGCCATTATCACCATCTACTAAAACAAGTACTTTTTGCTTGGCATCAGAACCCTTGATAATTACTTCTACCAAGTAGTACGAGTCATCAGGTAAAAACCTTTGCGCAAGCTCAGTAATATGTTGTTTTAAATCCATTTTTAAAATAATAAAAGAGGGGACTTGTTGTCCCCTCTTTTGGTTTCCTTATATTTTACGATGCAAAAATAGGTGTTTTATGTATTAAATCAAATAGTATAGGTTGTTTTTGCCCTTATTCTTCTTTTTTGTTTCTAGCATCCAAAATATCTATCACATTTTTTAACGCAAAATCCTTTGCACTTAATAGAATCAAGTAGTGGTATAATAAATCTGCGGCTTCATTTAGAAATAATTTTTTATCGTTATCTTTTGCTTCGATCACTAGCTCTATAGCTTCTTCTCCTACCTTTTGCGCTACTTTATTAATGCCTTTTTTGAATAAAGAAGAGGTGTAGGAAGCGTTATCTGGGTTTTCTTTTCGGTCTTTAATAATGGCTTCAAGTTTATCTAAAAAGTATAAACTATTAGTGTTCTTTTCATCCCAACAAGTATCAGAACCCGTATGGCAAACGGAGCCAGTAGGTGTTACTTGAATTAATAAGGTATCGTTATCACAATCGTTTTTGATCTCTTTTATCAACAAAAAATTGCCACTTGTTTCTCCTTTAGTCCATAAACGCTTTTGCGAACGGCTGTAAAATGTTACTTTACCCGTATTTAATGTTTGTTGATAGGCTTCTGCATTCATATAGCCAAGCATCAACACTTTTTGAGTTTCGTGATCTTGAATAATGGCAGGAACCAGGCCTGTAGTTTTGTCGTAGTTTATATTCATAATTTATTTAAAAATCGTTAAAATGGTTTGCTATTTACAGTTACTTACACAAATGGTTTTAACCATTTCACCTAACTTCTTACAGCAATTCCTTGCGCTTGAAGTTCTTGTTTTAAATTGGGCAGAGTTATTTCATTAAAGTGAAACACACTTGCTGCCAAAGCAGCATCTGCACCTCCTAAAAGAAAGGTGTCAGCAAAATGTTGAATGCTGCCGGCTCCACCGGATGCAATAATGGGCACATTTACAAGTGTTGAAAGTTTTTGTAAGGCTTTATTTGCAAACCCTTGCTTGGTTCCATCATTATTCATGGAGGTAAACAGAATTTCGCCAGCCCCTAATTCAACCACTTGCTTGCCCCAATCGAATAAACTGAGGTTTGTTGGTTCTTTCCCTCCAACTAAATGTACAACCCATTCCTTATCAACTTGCTTGGCATCAATGGCTACCACCACACATTGGCTACCAAAAGCGTTGGATAGCTCAGTAATTAAGGCAGGGTTTCTAACAGCCGCAGAATTAATACTTACCTTGTCGGCTCCTGCTAAGAGCAATGTGCGAGCTTCTTCAACAGAAGTAATGCCTCCTCCAACGGTAAATGGAATATTAATCTTTTGAGCAATTTTATTAACCAATTCTGCAAATGTTTTACGTTTTTCGGCTGTGGCCGAAATGTCTAAAAACACCAGTTCATCTGCTCCTTGATCTGAATAAAGAGCGGCAAGCTCAACAGGGTCACCAGCATCAATTAAATTTTTAAAATTAACTCCCTTTACGGTTCGCCCATCTTTTATGTCGAGACAAGGAATAATGCGTTTAGTTAACATACTCTTCTAGCTGTTTAAGTGTGATTCTATTTTCATAAATGGCCTTACCAATAATGGCTCCATCCAAACCAATGGCCATGAGCTTGTCCAACTCTTGAATGGAAGTTACCCCTCCACTGGCAATTAATTTAAGTGCAGGAAACATGGTAAGCAATTCTTGATACAGAGCTATGGAGCTGCCTTTGAGCATACCGTCTTTACTAATATCAGTACAAATGACAGATTGGATTCCTTTGGCCATATAGCTCTCAATATATTGGTCTAGCTCCAATTCCGTTGATTCCTGCCACCCGTGTATGGCTATTTTTCGGTTGTTAACATCGGCTCCAAGAATAATTTTATTAGCTCCAAACTCTCTTATCCAGTCAAACACTAATTCTGGGTTTTTAGCGGCAATGCTTCCTGCAGTTATTTTATTTGCCCCCAGCTCAAAGGCTTGTTTAACCGCAGCGGTAGCTTTAATTCCACCACCAAAATCGATGGTTAAGTTTGTGTAAGTTGCGATACTTTCTAATACTTTTCCATTGACGATAGAATTTGCCTTTGCACCATCTAAATCTACTAAGTGTAAGTTCTTAATGCCATGGTCTTCAAATGATTTAGCAACCTCTAAAGGGTTTTCGTTATATACTTTTTTAGTACTGTAATCGCCCTTGGTAAGGCGTACACATTTTCCATTAATGATGTCTATTGCTGGTATTATTTTCATTAAAAAAAGTTAATAGTGAAATGGTTATTTGTTAATGGTTAGGAAATTTTTTAGTATTTTTTGTCCTAGCTCACCACTTTTTTCAGGGTGAAACTGGCAGCCATAAAAATTATTCTTTTGTAAAGCAGCTGAAAAATTTTGACCATAATTTGTTATAGCAATGGTTTCACTACCTGTTTCGGCATAAAAACTATGCACAAAATATACATAGGCGTTTTTTTTAATGCCTTTCAACAAGTTACTTTTTTTTAGTGTTATGTCGTTCCACCCTATATGTGGCACTTTTTCTTGCCCCAAAAATTTTTTAACGGTTGCCCCAAAAATACCCAAACCATTTTGGTTGTTTTCTTCTGAAAAACTACACATTAACTGCATTCCTAAACAGATGCCCAACACAGGTTGTGTAAGAGTTGGAATAAGTTTATCCAACCCTTTTGCTTGCAATGATTTCATGGCTGGTGTGGCGTGCCCCACCCCAGGGAAAATAACCTTGTTGGCACTCAAAATATCTTCTTTATTATGAGTAAGTCTAGCTTGCACACCAAGTCGTTCCAGGGCGAACTGCACCGACTGAATATTGCCTGCACCATAATCTATAATTACCACTTTGCTCATAGCATTCCTTTGGTTGAGGGCAAAAACATTTTTTCTTTATCTTGTTTTACAGCCATTTTAATAGCCTTTGCAAAGGCTTTAAATATACCTTCTATTTTGTGGTGCTCGTTTATACCTTCTGCTTTTATGTTAAGATTGCATTTGGCTGCATCAGAAAAGGATTTAAAGAAGTGAAAGAACATTTCTGTGGGCATTTTGCCAACCATCTCTCTTTTAAACTCCCCCTGCCATTCAATCCAGTTTCTACCACCAAAATCTAATGCTACCTGACATAAACAATCGTCCATAGGCAAACAAAAACCGTAACGTTCTACTCCTAACTTGTTTCCCAAAGCAGTAGAAATTGCCTCGCCCAATGCCAAAGCAGTGTCCTCAATGGTGTGGTGCTCATCCACTTCCAGATCTCCTTCTACTTGTATATTCAAGTCGAGCAATCCATGTTTGGCTATTTGATCGAGCATGTGATCAAAAAAAGCAATTCCTGTGTTAATGGTCGATTGGCCTGAACCATCCAAGTTAACAGATATTTTAATGTTGGTTTCCGCAGTATTTCGAATTATTGAAGCAGTTCGAGCCTTTTTGCTGAGGAATTCATAAATAGCTTGCCAGCTTGTGGTGGTTAAAACAGTGCATTCCTGTAACTCATTTTCTGTTGTTAAGTTTGATTCATTTGATATAAAAATGGCTTTAGACCCTAAATTTTTAGCCAATTCTATATCGGTCAAACGATCACCAATTACATAGGAATTAGCTAAATCGTAGTTGCCATGTATATACTCGGTTAGCATACCTGTTCTTGGTTTTCGAGTTGGGGCATTATCTTCTGGCACGCTTCTATCAATTTTTATAGCATCAAAAAACACCTCCTCGTTTTCAAATGCCTGAATAATTTTATTTTGAGCTGGCCAAAAGGTTTCCTCTGGAAAACTAGGCGTCCCCAAGCCATCTTGGTTCGTTACCATTACGAGTTCGAAACCCAGTTTTGCAATTTTGCTCATCCATTGGAATACTCCTGAGTAGAACTCCAATTTTTCTAGCGAATCTAATTGATAATCAACAGGTGGTTCTATTACCAATGTGCCATCACGGTCTATAAATAATACTTTTTTCATTTATTTATTTTTAAATACCCGATTAGTGATTTATTTTCTTCCGGTGTTCCAACTGAAATACGTAAACATTCTTCACACCCTTTAGTCCTTGAGAAATCTCTAACAACGATGCCTTTTTGAGCCAATTGTGTATAAACTTCTTTCGCCTTTCTAAACTTTACTAAAAAAAAGTTGGCATCGGAAGGGTACACCTTTACGACCACCGATAGGGAATTAAGTGATTGCCACAAATCTTGTTTTTCATCCTTAATGGCCTGTAAGTTTTCGCTAATTATGGAGGTGTTTTCAAATGCTGCAACCGCCTTTTGCTGAGAGAGCAAATTCACATTATAGGGCAACCTGACCTTATTGATGTTTTGAGCTATTTCGGGTGAGGAGAAACTCATTCCAATACGAATACCAGCCATTGCCCAAGCTTTTGAGAATGTTTGAAGTATAATTAAATTGGGGTTTGTTGGGAGTGAGCTAATCCAACTTTCTTGCTTTGTAAAATCAATGTAGGCTTCATCAATAACAATTATGCAGTTCAAGGGTAACAGTTTTTTAATTGAATTAATGTCAATTAAATTTCCTGTAGGGTTATTAGGGGAGCAAATAAATATAATTTTGGTTTTATCGTTCACTAAACCTAAAATAACGTTAGTGTCAAGTTCAAAGTCATTTGTTAAGGGAGCCTCTTTTACCTCTACATTATTAGCATTTGCCAATACTTTATAAATTCCAAATGTTGGAGGTGTGATAATAATGTTGTCCGTTGCTGGCTCACAAAAAACACGCATAATTAAGTCTAGCAATTCATCGCTTCCATTGCCCAACACAATTTGGTTTGGGGCAACCTTATTTCGAAACGAAATAAGGTTTTTAAGCTCTTTCTGTTGTGGATCTGGATAGCGATTTAACCCATTCAAAAAAGGGTTTTCATTGGCATCCAAATAAATGCTTGCTTTGCCCAAAAATTGCTCCCGAGCCGAGGCGTAAGGAGTTAATTCTTGTATGTTTTTTCGAACTAATGAATTTATATCAATCATTTTTTAAGCTGTTTAGTCGTAAGGTAATAGCATTTTTGTGTGCTTTCAGCCCTTCGGCCTCTGCCATTATTTCAATGGCATAACCTATATTTTGGATACCAGATTCAGAAATTTTTTGGAAGGTTACCTTTTTGAGAAAAGCATCCATATTTACACCACTAAATGATTTTGCGTATCCATTGGTAGGCAACGTGTGGTTAGTGCCAGAAGCATAATCTCCTGCACTTTCTGGCGTGTAATTACCAATAAACACCGAGCCTGCATTGCGAATGTTTTTTGTATAAAAGCCTTCGTTTTTGCAGCAAATAATAAAGTGTTCTGGCCCATACTCATTTATAAAATCAATGCATTCTTGATCTTCTTCGAGCAGAATAAATCTGGAGTTCTTCATCGCATTAGTAGCAATCTCTTTCCTCGGAAGCTGCTCTAACTGGCTATTGATTTCTTCTTCTATTTGATTAATGAGTTTTTCTGATTTTACTACGCAAATCACTTGACTATCGGCTCCGTGCTCGGCTTGGGAAAGCAGGTCGGAAGCGATAAAAGCAGGGTTTGATGTATCATCAGCTAGTACCAATAGTTCGGAAGGCCCCGCAGGCATATCAATGGCAACGCCTAACTGAGCAGCACGCTGCTTGGCAGCAGTAACATATTGGTTGCCGGGCCCAAATATTTTATATACTGCTGGAATTGATTCTGTTCCAAATGTCATTCCTGCAATAGCTTGAATGCCACCCATCTTGTAAATTTTACTAACACCCACGTAATTGGCTGCATATAATATAGCAGGGTTAATATTACCATTTTTATCAGGCGGGGTACACAATACGATTTGGTTACACTTAGCAATTTTTGCAGGAATAGCTAACATTAACACGGTTGAAAAAAGAGGAGCTGTTCCTCCTGGAATGTAAATGCCTACTTTGTCAATAGATCGAACTTCTTGCCAACAAATTACCCCCGATGCGGTTTCCACTTCTAATTTTTGAGGCATTTGTGCCTTGTGAAATTTTGTAATAGTGGAAACAGCTAATTGAATGGCTTCTTTTAGTTCGTTTGGTAATTCTCTTTCTGCTTTTTCAATCTCTGCTCTTGAAACTGCTGGTGCTGAAATACTCGTTTTATCAAATAGTTGAGTGTATCTGGCAACGGCTTTATCTCCACCAATTTTAACCTCTTCGAATATTTGGCTTACTAATTCTTGAAGGTCTTCTACCTTTAAAACGGGTCTTTTACAGATAGCTTTCCAATCCGCTCTTGGCGGATTCTTTATAATTTTCATAATACCATTTTTTCGATTGGAATAATCAGCAGTCCTTCTGCTCCTGCCGTCTTAAGCTGGTTGATTACCTCCCAAAACTCCCCTTCTTCAATTACCGAGTGCACCGAACTCCAACCTTTTTCTGCCAAGGGCAGCACCGTTGGACTTCGCATTCCTGGCAATATAGAGGCTATTTGCGCAATTTTTTCGTTAGGCACATTCATTAACACATACTTGGATTTTTTGCCTTTTTGAACGGCATCAATTCTAAAGAGTAAGGTATTCAAAACCTCTTCTTGTTCTGGAGAAAGCGTATTGCTTTTAACCAAACAGGCCTCAGAGGTTAAAATGGTGTCCGTTTCTTTTAGCCCATTTTTAAAAAGGGTACTACCCGAACTTACTAAATCGCAAATTCCGTCTGCCAGCCCAATGTTGGGCGCAATTTCAACAGAACCTTTAATGATATGAATATCGGCTTTTACCGATTTTTGAACAAGATATGACTTTAAAGTGTTTGGGTATGAGGTAGCAATTTTTTTTCCTTCAAAATAACTTACATCACTATATATAATATCTTTTGGCACTGCCAATGATAATTTGCATTTGGAAAACCCCAACTTACGGACAATCTCAATATTATTTTGACTCTCCACCAATAGGTTTTCTCCAATAATAGCCAAGTCGGCTACTCCATCTTCTACATATTGTGGTATATCTCCATTGCGTAAATAGAGTACCTCCAAGGGAAAGTTAGAGGCTGCAGCTTTCAGTTGATCTTTCCCATTATCAATATGGATACCACAGTTTTGAAGTAGCTTAATTGAATCCTGATTTAGTCTTCCTGACTTTTGTATAGCTATTTTTAATGTGCTCATAGTTTTTTAATAGTGCTGAGCAAACCAAAGAGCAGGGCAAAGAAAAACCCCGTCTGATTTACTCAGACGGGGTTTAAATATTAGTTTATATACATATCTATCACCTATTCGCCTGAGGCCAAGTATGGTGATGATGATGTAACTGTATAGATTTCGTGTTGTTCATTATGAATGCAAAGTAGAGAAGCCTTTTGTTTAATTGCAATAGATTAGGTTATTTATTTTAAAAACAACTTCTGTGACCATTCCTTATTTAGACAAAATCTTGGCAGATTCCTGCATAGGCAGGAATGATAAATGCGTGGCTATTACATATGAATAGCTCTATTTTCTGTTGCTGCCAAACATGCTTCTTTTACGGCTTCCATATAGGTTGGGTGGGCGTGGCTCATACGGGCTACATCTTCTGCTGATGCTCGATACTCCATCGCAGTCACAGCTGAAGCAATCATATCTGCTGCCCGGGCTCCAATAATATGAACACCTAAAATCTCATCTGTTTCTTTATCGGCAAGCACTTTTACCAGCCCTTCAATATCCATACTGGCTCGGGCTCTGCCTAAGGCACGGTATGGGAAAGAACCTGTTTTATAGGCTCTGCCTTGTTCTTTCAATTGCTGCTCGGTATAGCCAACTGCTGCCACTTCTGGCCAGGTATAAACTACCGCTGGTATTAAATTATAATGAATATGTGGTTTTTGGCCTGCAATGGTTTCTGCCACAAATACACCTTCTTCTTCGGCTTTATGAGCCAGCATTGCCCCTTTTATAACATCGCCAATAGCATAAATATTTGGCACGTTTGTTTGTAGTTGCCCATCTACTTCAATTCTTCCTGCTTTGTCAGTAGCAATGCCAATATTTTCTAACCCAAGGCCTTCGGTGTAAGGCTTGCGTCCTACCGCTACTAAGCAATAATCTCCTTTAATTTCAACTGTTTCACCTTTGGTGTTTTCTGCTTTAACAGTTACTGTTTTAGCCGTTCCTTTTACTTCGGTTACTTTGTGTTTTAAGTAGTACTCAAAGCCTAATTTCTTTAGCACTTTTTTAAGCTCGCGCCCCATGGTGGTGTCCATTGTAGGGATTAAGCTATCCATATATTCAACCACAGATACTTTGGCTCCTAAGCGTGCATACACAGAACCTAGTTCAAGGCCAATTACACCACCACCAATTATTACTAGGTGTTTTGGAATTTCTTTTAGTTGAAGTGCTTCGGTAGAAGTAATAACTCTTTTCTTATCCAATTTGATAAATGGAAGAGAGCTGGGTTTAGAGCCTGTAGCAATAATTACCTTGTCGGTAGTGATTGTTTGTTCTTTTTCACCAGAAATTTTAATTGTGTTTTTATCCACAAATGAACCAAGGCCTTGAAGTACATCAATCTTATTTTTCTTCATTAAGAAATCGATGCCTTGAGTGGTTTGAGAAACCACTTCGCCTTTCCGCTTAATCATTTGGCCAAGGTCGGCTTTAACACCTGTTAATTTAATGCCGTGCTCCGCAAAAGTCGTTTGCGCATTATGGTAATGCTCGGTAGAATCGAGCAATGCTTTAGATGGAATACATCCCACATTTAAGCAAGTGCCACCAAGGGTATTGTATTTTTCGATAAGGGCGGTTTTGAAGCCTAGCTGAGCACAACGAATGGCTGCAACATACCCACCTGGGCCAGATCCTATAACTGTTATATCGTATGTCATGTTTTTAGATATTAGACGGTTAGACAAAAGACGCTAGACAAAATGTTAACACTTTGTTATTCTAGTTCTTTTTTTAGTTTAACTAATAATTTGAGCATTAATTGATAGTACGCTTGCAAATGGCTAAAAATAGAGATAGCCACTTCCTCATGATAAATATGAGTGGTTTGGTTTCTATCGTCTAACATTTTCAGCCATACATCATGGTCTTTTGCTTGTATTAACCCTTGAATAAACCCTGCTTGCAATGCTTTTCTAGGCGATTTGCAGTCTTCTACACCAAGGTATTCCAATACTGTTTTTAATGTTTTCCACGAAAGTTCAAACGAATACTCAAAACGTTGAATAGCACCATCTCGTTCTATCTCGCTTGGACTCTCTAATATTCCATTTTTAAAAGAAGCAAGAGCTTTTTCAAGTTGATTAATTTTAGCGTTGGCTTTTGCGAGTGTCATGGTGTAGGTATTCAATGTTTTGCAGTGCAACTTTAGCAAAGGAGCTATCTACTTTACTAAAATCCACTACATCAAAGGTATAAAGACTTGGAAACTCATCGTTAAGCAAGTGTTTAATTCTACTTAAAAGTATTGACTCAATAGGTTTATTGGCTTTGATTCCCAAATCAATATCAGCAACTATTAACTCATCCTTATTAGCCTGTGAACCAAAAATAAATAAATCAAATTCATAACCTGCCAGTTCTTTTTGAACTGTTTCTGCAACATAACTAAGCAATTTTTTACGAGAAAGCATTAGCATTTAATCTTCTACACTAAAATAAGTGGTATTCTTTATAAATTCCCTCTACCATAAGTCTAACATCTTTAATCTAATAGTCTTGTATCTTCTTACACCTCCAGCAACAACCTTGTTGGGTCTTCCAAAAGCTCTTTCACACGTACCAAGAAACTTACCGATTCTCTACCATCAATAATTCGATGATCGTAAGAAAGGGCAAGGTACATCATAGGTCGAACTACAATTTCACCATTTTCCACTACAGCTCGTTCCACAATATTATGCATACCTAAAATAGCAGATTGCGGAGAGTTAATAATAGGCGTTGACATCATAGAGCCAAAAACACCACCATTGGTTAGGGTAAAGGTTCCGCCCGTCATTTCAGGAATGGAAAGTTTTCCATCTCTTGCCTTTAGGGCAAGCCTTCTTACTTCGGCCTCAATACCTGCAAAAGTCAATTTTTCGGCATTACGAATAACAGGAACCACTAATCCTTTTGGAGCAGAAACGGCAATGGAAATATCGCAATAATCAAAGTGGACTATTTCTTCTCCATCAATTTGTCCGTTTACTGAAGGCCATTCTAGCAATGCCATGGTACAAGCTTTGGTAAAGAATGACATAAAGCCAAGCCCGATTTCGTGTTTTTCTTTAAACTGCTCCTTATATTTTTTACGCAAATCCATTATGGGCTTCATATTTACCTCATTAAAGGTAGTAAGCATGGCTGTGTCATTTTTAACGGCCACCAATCTACGAGCAACGGTTTTGCGCAAGCTGCTCATTTTCTTACGTGTTTCGTTGCGCTCTCCTACAGGAGTTGCTACAACTTCTGTCTTTGTAGCTACAGGAGCAGCCGTTTTAGAAGCCTGTTTTGAAACTTGTCCGTCCGTCAGGCGAGCTTTCTCAGCATCTTCTTTGGTTATTCTACCATCTACGCCTGTGCCAGAAACGGCAGAAGGGTCAATCCCTTTTTCAGCCAATATTTTAGCTGCTGCTGGTGAAGCATGGCCAGCAGCATAAGTGGTATTTCCACTAGAAGCTGCTTGAGGAGCTGCGCTTTCAGCAGGAGTTGTCGATGTAGCAGGAGCATCCTCACTCAGTTGAATGGTGCAAATTAAATCTCCAATTTTAAGGGTGTCTCCTTCCGCACATTTTTGTTGAAGAATTCCTGTGCCCTCAGCTGGAAGCTCAAAAGTAGCCTTGTCAGAATCTATTTCCGCAATTACCTCATCAAGCTCTACAAAATCACCTTCGTTTTTTGTCCATGCAGACATTGTTACTTCTGTAATGGATTCGCCTACCTCAGGAACCCGCATTTCGATGGTTTCACCTGTGGTTTTAGGAGCCGTAACTTGCACTGGAGCTGGTTCAGCAGAAGTTGAATTTGCAGCTTCGCCCTGCCTGTCCGGTTGGCTGACCTCCTCAATAACACATACGGTAGCACCGATTTCTATAGAGTCGCCTTCTTGGGCTTTAATTCGTAAGATGCCAGATGCTTCTGCGTTTAGTTCAAATGTAGCTTTCTCAGATTCAAGCTCACATAAAACTTCATCCATTTCTACAAAATCGCCATCCTTTTTAAGCCAAGAGGCAATTATTACTTCGGTTATCGATTCCCCAACTTGTGGTATTTTAATTTCTAAAGCCATATTCTATAGGTTAAAGGCGGTTTCAATAATTTCTTTTTGTTCTGCATCGTGCATCTTATGGTAGCCAGTAGCTGGAGATGCACTTGGTTTACGCGCAATCACCTGCATTGTATGCGTATGGTATGTTCTTAATACAAACGCCCAGTATCCCATATTCGAGGGTTCTTCTTGCACCCAATACATAGGAGGGTTGCCAAGTGCTTTTAGGGCATCGTCTAATTGCAAATCTGGGAAAGGATACAGTTGCTCCACTCTAATAATGGCCACGTCTTTACGTTTGTTTTTTTGCTGTTCCTCTAATAAATCGTAATAAATTTTTCCTGAGCAAACGAGTGCTCGTTTTACTTTTTTAGGGTCTGCATAATCATCCGTAAGCAATTCTCTAAAACTACCTTTTGTAAATTCTTTTACTGGCGACATCACTTTAGGGTGTCTCAATAGAGATTTAGGTGACATTACAATTAGTGGCTTCCGGAACTCCCAAGCTAATTGTCTTCTAATTAGGTGGAAGTAATTTGAAGGCTCTGTAATATTAGCCACCACAATATTATACTCTGCTGCCAATTGCAGATAGCGCTCCGGTCGTGCGTTAGAATGCTCCGGCCCCTGGCCTTCGTAGCCGTGGGGAAGCAACATCACCATACCGTTCATTCGTTGCCATTTAGATTCCGATGGGGTAATGAATTGATCGATAATTACCTGTGCGCCATTGGCAAAATCGCCAAATTGAGCTTCCCAAATTACCAAGGCATTTGGGTTTGCCATGGCATAGCCAAACTCAAACCCAAGTACTGAAAACTCGGCTAAAAGTGAGTTGTAAATGTCAAATGATTTTTGTCCCTTTTCAATATGGTTTAGGCTATTATAGGCCTCGTTGGTTTCTGCATCGTGCAGTACACTATGCCTGTGTGAGAAAGTACCTCGTTGCACATCCTGGCCAGAAAAACGAACTGGATGTCCTTCTAATAGTAGCGAACCATACGCTAATAATTCAGCACCTGCCCAGTTAAGCATTTTGTGTTTAAAGAACATTTCTTGGCGCTGCTTAAGCTGCTTTTCTATCTGACGAAGTGGTTTAAATCCTTCAGGAAGCTTGGTTAATGCCTTTCCAATCTTATCCACAACGGCTTGCTTGACAGAAGTATCAGGAGATCTATCAAAGTCAGCTGGATTCGATCTTCGTAAACTTTGCCATTCTTTTTCTAACGGAGAGAATTTATAAGGAAGA
>JAMOMJ010000038.1 GCA_027067135.1 Cyclobacteriaceae bacterium | reverse complement strand
TTGTTTTACTAGATTTAGTCTGTCTTGCAGTTCATTTCTAAAGGATTTGTCCATCTTTTTGGCAAGCTCTGCATCAATATCGCCCCTGCTAATTAATTGTTTATTATAGATTTCCCTTGGGTTAGGGTGCTTCGAAATGATATTATAAAGTTGTGGCTGTGTAAATTTGGGCTCATCACTTTCGTTATGTCCGTGCCTACGATAGCAGACCATATCGATGAAAATATCCCGGTTATAGCGCTCTCTAAATTCAGCAGCCGTTTTAACACAATACACAACCGCTTCGGGATCATCTCCATTTACATGAAGTACTGGAGCATCAATAATTTTGGCTACATCCGAGCTGTAAATACTAGATCGGGCATCTTCAAAATTAGTGGTAAACCCAACCTGGTTATTAATAATGAAATGAATGGTTCCACCTGTATGATAACCATCTAACATACTCATTTGCGTAAGCTCATAGCCAATGCCCTGACCAGCAATGGCGGCATCACCATGAATGAGAATAGGAAGCACTTTGTCGAAATCTTTATCGTATTGCCCTTCTGCTTTGGCCCTAACAAAGCCTTCTACAACAGGGTTTACAGCTTCAAGGTGAGATGGATTAGGGGCTAGTTTTAAATCTATTTTCTTACCCGTTTCAGTTATGATTTGGGAGGAATACCCCATATGGTATTTCACATCCCCATCTCCCATGGTCATATCCGGCAATACTTCTCCTTCGAACTCGTTAAAAACCTGTTCGTAGGTTTTGCCCATAATATTTACAAGCACATTTAACCGGCCACGGTGAGCCATGCCAATCACGACTTCCTCTACGCCAAGTTCTGCACTTGCATTAATCATCGCATCTAAGGCAGGAATGGTGCTTTCGCCTCCTTCTAAAGAGAATCGTTTTTGTCCTATATATTTGGTATGAAGAAAATTTTCGAAGACAACCGCTTCATTAAGCTTGCTTAATATCCGCTCTTTTTCTTTGGTTGATGGATTAAATGTTTGTGCATCACGTTCCACTTTTTGCTTAAACCAATCGAGCATTTCCGGATCACGAATGTACATGTATTCGAAGCCAATAGCTCCTGCATAGGTTGAACGTAGGGCTTCAACAATTTTACGTAGCGTAGCCTTCCCGATTCCTAGCTCGTTTCCAACTTCAAATTCGGTATCAAGATCAGATTCAGATAGACCATGGTCTTGCAAAGCCAATCGTGCTCCTCTATCTTTTCGTTGTCGAACAGGGTTAGTGGTAGCTTCTAAATGCCCACGTGTTCGGTAGGCGTGGATTAGGTTTCTAACGTTGATTTCTTTATTTCCAATTGCAGGAGCAGGTTCATCTTTGCCAAATGTTTGTTGAGAAAATTCAAAACCTTCAAAAAATCGCTGCCAACTTTCATCAACAGAGGTAGGGTCTTGTTTGTACGAAATATATACTTCATCTAGGTAATTGCCATGTGCATTGGCAATGTAGGAATACTTGTCCATAACGGTTTGTTGCCTAATAAGTTGCCAAAGGTATGGTTTGTGTTTGATATTAAAAAACCGTATAAGCGGTTAAGCAAGAATTGAATATTTGTCAATTTAAAAAGTTTAGCTTCTGACTTCAATCTTCTGGCCTAGCTATTAATAATATCTCTCACCATTGCTTTTCCCTCACAATCAATTACTTTTGCACCTCATTTAACAAAAAATGCGGACGAGATCCGCACGAGAAACGAATAAAAGTTATGGCAGTTAAAATTAGATTAGCCCGTAGAGGTAGAAAAGCACATGCAATGTACGACATTGTAGTAGCAGATGTAAGATCACCAAGAGATGGTCGTTTTATCGAAAAATTAGGTAATTACAATCCTAATACAAATCCAGCAACAATTGTATTAAACGAAGAAAGCGCACTTAAATGGGTAATGGATGGTGCACAACCAACCGACACAACAAGAGCAATTTTATCATACAAAGGTGTGATGATGAAAAAACACTTACAAGTAGGTGTTAATAAAGGCGCAATTACGCAAGAAGTTGCCGACAAAAAATATGCAGAGTGGTTGAAAGATAAAGAGGCTAAGGTTCAAGCGAAACTTGATGGACTTTCAGCAGAAGAGGCTACTAAGGCTAAAGCAAGAATGGCTGCTGAAACCAAAGTAAAAGAAGCACGTACCGAAGCTATTCAGAAGAAAGCTGCAGATGCAATTGCTGCTGTTGAAGCAGAAGAAGCTGCTAAAGTGGCTGCTGAAGCACCTGCAGAAGAGACTCCAGCAGAAGAAGCTGCTGCACCTGAAGTAGAAGCTAAAGAAGAAACACCTGTTGCTGAAGTAAAAGAAGAGGCTCTCCCGACAACTGTCGGGACGGAAGTAAAGGAAGAAGCTCCTGCTACTGAAGAGGCTCCTAAAGAAGAAGAAAAATAAGTTAAGCTATGAACTTTGAGTCCTGCTACCAGTTGGGGTACGTGCTCAAAACACATGGATTAAAAGGAGAGTTGGTGCTTGTAATAGACGCTGACAATCCACAAGAATACAATGAGATGGAATCGGTTTTTGTTGAAGTCAACAAAAAACTGGTTCCATTTTTTATTGAGCGAATTCAACTAAATGGTACCAAAGCCTTTATTAAGTTCGAAGAAATTGATTCCATTGAACAAGCTAAAGAACTGAAAGGTTCTCGTATCTATCTCCCTCTAGATGTATTGCCCGAATTAGAAGATGGCTACTATTTTCATGAGCTTATTGGCTTTAAAGTAATTGATAGCAAGGAAGGTGAGCTTGGCCAAATTTCAGGAGTGTTTGATTCAGGAAGCCAAGACCTTATTGCCATGCAATACCAAGAAAAAGAAGTGCTCATTCCACTTACCGATGAGGTAGTTACAAAAGTGGACAAACCCTCAAAAACTATCTACACCACATTGCCCGATGGATTGCTAGACATATATTTGTCAGATGATGCGGATTGATATCATAACAGTGGTGCCAGATTTGCTCAAAAGTCCTTTTGAGTATTCGATGATGAAGCGAGCCCAAGACAAAGGCCTAGCAGAAATTGTGCTTCACGATCTGCGAGATTATTCTACAAATAAATACCGACAGATAGATGATTATGCCTTTGGTGGAGGTGCGGGAATGGTACTTATGATTGAGCCCATCGATAAATGCATTTCCAAGCTAAAGACCGAGCGCGATTACGATGAAATCATTTACACCAGCCCTGATGGGCAAATGCTTGACCAACCATTGAGTAATGAGCTTTCTTTAAAAGGGAATATTATCATTTTATGTGGGCATTATAAAGGGGTAGATGAGCGGGTGCGCGAGCATCTGATAACGCGAGAAATAAGCATTGGTAATTATGTGCTCACCGGTGGTGAGTTGGCCGCAGCCGTTATTGCAGATAGCATTATCCGTTTATTACCAGGAGTGCTTTCCGATGAAACTTCTGCCTTAACCGATTCTTTTCAAGATGGGCTTGTGGCTCCTCCTGTTTATACACGACCTTCTGAATATAAAGGGCTCAAAACCCCCGATGTTTTGCTCTCTGGCCACGCTAAAAAAATAGAAGAGTGGAGGCACGACCAAGCAGTTAAAAGAACAGAGGAGCGAAGACCTGGAATGGGAAAGTGAGCTTTCAAAGCCCTAATGTCTTTTTATTAAGGCTAAACTGTAAGCCAAAATTCAAATTCCAGTTATCTTGGTTATACTTAAAATCATTATTTTGAAGACTTGTTGAATAACCAAGTTGAGCATGGAATTTTATTAATTCTTCGCCAAACCTAAGGGTAAGTGCAGGTTCTGACATAAGGTATGAACTTCCGTTTATAAGTGGCAAGTCATAATTTGCCCATTGATCTGATGGTATATTAGTTGAAAGACTGCTGTAGCTCAAAAAGCCAAATTTATAAGAAAACGCAAAATTAAAGTTAGTGCCAGCATAACCTATGGAGGGTTGAAGAAAGAGTTTATTAAATTTTACTCTGGATTTTGGGTTATCTAAACCAAAATAATTGCTGTATGAATCTCCATATAACCAATTTACAACACCTGTGCCAAACCCAACATAAAACTCAAACACCCAATTATAAGGTAATTTCTTGTAGTGTCCAATGCCAAAATCAAGGTATGAACCATTAGCTTTTTCATTGTCAATAGTATGCATGCCATTAATCTGAAAAGCAAATAAAGAGTCAAATGAATAAGCAGTCTGTATCTCAATAGCCTTCATATCTTCTCCCATACTATAGTGTCCAGCTATTTTTAAATCATTCTTTTTTTTAAAGAGAGGAACATTATGTGCATTGGGGGCATAGTATATGGGAGAGCAGGATGCTAGACAAAGGGCAAAAAAGCAGGATAAAGTAATTTTCATATTGTGCTGGTTTGGTAGTCTAAATATAGAAACCAATTACAATACACCCTTGGCAGTTTTTGCAACTCAAAAATTAAGATTTGCAAAAAATGCAAATAATTGCTTTTTAAAATTCCTAACTTTAGACCAATGCCAAATGCCATAGAAATACAAAATCGGATATTTGAAAAAATAAAGCAGCTTCTGCCTGCAGAAACTGCTTTTGTGGATGAACTGGCTTTACAGTTAGGTATTAGCAACGACAGTGCCTATCGAAGAATTAGAGGCGAAAAATTTCTTTCCATTGAAGAGCTATTAAAACTAGGCACGGCTTATCATATCTCGTTTGATTCGTTGCTCCGAAACGACCTCCACCATATTTCGTTCAATTATAGATCTATTAATGGCAATATTAGCTTTGAGGCTTATTTTAACTCCATTTTGGTGAACCTTAAACAGGTAGCTAGTTTTGATAAAAAGGAACTGATTTATGTAGCTAAAGACTTACCTCTGGTTCAATATTTTGAATACCCTAAAATCACTGCTTTTAAGCTTTTCTTCTGGTATAAAACTATCCTAGAAGATGAGAGTTTTGCTGCCGACCAGTATGATCCTTCCTTAATTCCAAATTCAATTTTTGAAACGGGAAGACAAATTCGTGGTGCTTATATGAAAATTCCATCAGTAGAAATATGGAATAAGGAGTCTATCAATAGTACGCTTAACCAAATTGAGTTTTATTATGACTGTGGCTATTTTAAGGATATTCAATTATTGAAATCAATTTTTGATGAATTGAAACAATTGGTTTTGCATGTTAAAAAAGATGCAGAACTTGGCTATAAAACTTCTTTAGTACACCCAACTACTAAAGATAAAGAAAACTATAAGCTGTATTATAATGAAGTAACCATAGGTGATAATACCATATTTTTTGATATGGGCAACCAAAAAGTGGCCAACATAACCCATAATGTGCTTAATATTTTAACAACAAGCAATCCTGAGTTTTGTAATGAAACACATCAAACGTTAAAAAATATCATTAAAAAATCAAGCTTAATAAGTGTCGCTTCCCAGAAAGAGCGAAATAAGTTTTTTCAGGTAATTATTCAAAAAATTGGAAATTTGGAAAAGAGACTTCTGCTCTAAATTCAAGTGTTTGGACACATATTGTTGGCAATTTCTGTATCTTCAAATTTTTATTCTCAATAAGAAATTCTTTAAATGAACATAGATCAAAAATTTGACTTAACAGGCAAGGTGGCCTTGGTTACTGGAGCAAGTAAAGGAATAGGTAAATCAATTGCGCAGGCTTTCGGCCAAAAAGGAGCGAAAGTGGTTATTTCTAGTAGAAAACAAGAGGCTTTAGATGAAGTTGCAACAGAGTTTAATTCCGAAGGAATAGAGGTATTGGCAGTTGCGGCTAATATTGGAAATGGGCAAAGCATGGTTGACTTAGTAAATAAAGCCAACTCACATTTTGGAGGCGTTGACATTCTTGTTAATAATGCTGCAGCTAACCCAAGTTTTGGGCCTGTTCAACATACAGATGCCGATGTGTTTGATAAAATAATGAATGTAAACGTGAAAGGGCCATTTGAACTGGCAAAGCTCATATATCCAATAATGAAAGAAAGAGGTGGAGGCTCTATTATTAATATAAGTAGCATTGGAGGCTTATCTCCTGAAGCTATGTTGGGCATTTATAGTGTAAGTAAATCTGCCATTATTTCGTTAACCAAAGTGTTAGGGAAAGAATGGGGCAGAGTTGGTATTAGAGCGAATGTAATTTGCCCTGGGCTTATTCAAACCAAATTTAGCGAAGCTCTATGGAGCAATGAAGAAGTTATGAATGCGTTTATGAAAGAGTTGCCAGCCCAGCGCGTAGGTCAACCTGAAGAAATTGCGAGTTTGGCCTTGTTCTTAGCCGCAGAAGCTGGCTCGTATTGTACAGGCGCTGTATTTACAGCCGATGGAGGATACACCATTTAGTAACCCGAGTTCGGGATAAGGAATAGCTGCCAGAAAATGTGGTTGAAAAAGTACTTGAATATACAGATGAAAAAGGGGTTGATTTAATTTTAGACTGCGTAGGTGGTCCCAACTTTGGTGATAATTTTAAAATGATGACACGCTCGGCCACTTAATTTGGTTTGGCATTGCAGCTGGTAATCCTACCACCAACTTATTAGGAGCGTTAGGGAGAGAGCCTTCTAAAAGTTATGCAGTAAGCATGTTTCATTTATACTCTTTAATAACCCTATTATGGCAGAGTCTATGAAAAACCCTAATTAGTTATTTAGCTCAAGGAAAGTTAAAGCCTGAATATTTTCTCATTAATCATTGCTAATCTTCATCATTCGCAATTAAATCAATTTCTCCATTTTGAGAAAGGAAGATAGCCGTATTTCTGGTATTAGGAAACTGGCTGAAAATAATCATTAAGGAGGCCATTATAGGAACAGCCAAGAGCATACCCATTATGCCCCAAATTGAGCCCCAAAATACTAGGCTAATAATAACCACAAATGGACTTAAGTTTAATTTATTACCCATTAATTTAGGCTCTATTACATTACCTACAAGTACCTGTATTGCTAGCACGCCAACCAAAACACTAATAGTTTGCTTTATATCTGCGTATTGAACAATAGAAAAAAGCACAGGAAATGCAGTTGCAATAATAGAGCCTACACTTGGGATAAAGTTTAATATAAAGATGATAAATGCCCATAGAGCAGGCAGCTCAATCTCTAAAAATAATAAGACGAAAAAGCTTAAAAAACCTGTTAAAAAACTAGTTAGTAACTTAATGGTTAAATAGTCGTGTAACAAATTGTGAATTTTTTCCCACGTTTTTGTTATACGATTAGACTCGGTGGCACTGCCATACATTTTTTCTAATTTTTTATTGATTTTGGTTTCTTCGAGCAAAAGAAATAGCACATAAAAAAACACAAGCAGTAACCTGCCAATAAATGATGCCAAAGAGGAAGCGGCTGTTGCTGCAGATTGCATAAATGCTCCTTTTTGATTTTCGAGGTTTTTGCCAAGATCTTCTATACCAACTAATGATTCAATTTTTTCTAGTAATGCAATGAGATTTGTAGTGTATAATTCAAAGTTGGAGGTTAGTTTATTAATGTTAGTAACAATAATATTAATGGAAACATAAAAACTAAAAAATACAATGCCCGTACTTAATATGGTAAGAATAATGCGAGGTAAAGATTTTTTGAAAAGCTTAATTTTACTCAATCCCCCTCTTACTTCAATAATGATAAACCAAAACAGAAGTGCAACTACAAGTGGCTGAAGAAAGTTTTTGAAAAACAAGAAAATGGTAGTAATTGCTGTTAATGTAATGAGTACCGCAGCGGTCTTTTGAGCCGTATTAATGGTTTGTTTTTGTAGCATAATTCTAAAATAGATATTTATAGTTGATATTTTTACTTCATTGATATATTTAAGCATAAGTTTTACTCAAATTTTATCTCCTGCTATGCTATTTATTATAAATAATCCTATATTTGCAGTCCGATTTTTAGATCGAATATAAATCCGTATAAAAATGACCGATTTAATCAAATTAGTAGAAGAAGAAAACGCAGCAGCTAGGGGTAATCATCCAGAATTTAAATCAGGAGATACAATTAACGTGCATTATAAAATTAAAGAAGGGGAGAAAGAGCGAATTCAGCAATTTCAAGGAACCGTAATGCAACGTAAAAATGTAAATACTAATGGCGAAACTTTTACAGTACGTAAGGTTTCTAATGGTATTGCTGTTGAAAGAATATTTCCAATTTTATCTCCAAATGTAGATAAAATTGAAGTACTTAGAAAAGGAAAAGTAAGAAGAGCTAGACTTTATTACTTAAGAGGGCGTCAGGGCAAAGCTGCACGTATCAAAGAAAGAAAATAAGTTTACTAACGTAACATTAGAAGACCAATTGGATTTATTCAATTGGTCTTTTTTTGTTATACCTTTACAATTGCCAGTTAGTATTTTTTTGACCTCAAATTATAATTATGGCCTGGTTTAAAAGAAAAGATAAAGGGATATTAACCCCAACCGAAGCTAAAAAAGAAGCCCCTGATGGGTTATGGTATAAAACACCAGAAGGGAAAATAATTCATACAAGAGAATTAAAAAACAATGCGTATGTGAGTCCAGAAGATGGCTACCATGTACGTATTGGTTCTAAGGAATATTTCGAGCTATTATTCGATCATAATAAATTTACCGAAATGGATGCGGACATGGAGTCTGCTGATCCATTGGGTTTTGTTGACTCAAAACCATATACTGAAAGACTGGAAGCGGTAAAAAAGAAGACTAACCTGAAGGATGCCGTGCGAACTGCTTATGGCAAAATCAATGGGATGGATATTAATATTGCCTGTATGGACTTTTCTTTTATTGGAGGTTCTATGGGTTCGGTTGTAGGCGAAAAAATTGCGAGAGCGATAGAGTATTCTATAAAAAATGATGTGCCCTTTTTAATGATATCGAAATCTGGAGGAGCTCGAATGATGGAGGCAAGTTTATCATTAATGCAATTGGCTAAAACCTCTGCTCGATTAGCGCAGCTTTCTGAAACTACAACGCCTTACATCTCTCTATTAACGGATCCAACTACAGGAGGGATTACGGCTTCGTTTGCTATGTTAGGTGATTTCAATATCGCAGAGCCAGGAGCATTGATTGGCTTTGCTGGGCCACGTGTTATTAGAGAAACCATTGGTAAAGATTTACCCAAAGGTTTTCAAAGTTCAGAATTTGTGTTGGACCATGGTTTCTTAGATTTTATAGTTGATAGAAGAGATTTAAAAGCTAGGTTGACTAAGCTTTTGAAAATGATAAAATCTTAAGTACCTTAAGTTCAGAGTATTTAGCGTTTTTAAAGTTTAACTTTAGGGCACTTCATACTTTAGACACTACGAACTTAATAAGGTAATGCGACTCATCAATCACCCTATTCTCTGCAATTACTACCTTACTTACAAGTGCAATGCTAAGTGTAGTTTCTGCGATATTTGGAAAATTCCATCAAAGTATGCGGGGCTTGATTCCATTAAGAAAAACTTCTTAGACCTTAAGAAATTAGGCGTCAAAGTAATTGATTTTACAGGAGGAGAACCTTTGCTTCATCCTGATTTACCAGAAATATTAGCAGAAGCTAAAAAGCTTAAATTTATTACAACAGTTACCACAAACGGTTTACTTTATCCTAAAAAAGCAGAAAGTTTGGCTGGCCTCATAGATATGTTTCATTTTTCGCTCGACTCTTCTATTGCCGAAGAGCACAACGAAATGAGAGGTGTTGCTTGTTTCGATTACGTAATGGAGTCGATAAAGATTGCAACTAAACTTGGTGAAAGACCCGATATTTTATTTACGGTTTTCAAAGGCAATTTTAAGCAAATTGAGCCTGTGTATGAGCAAATTGTGCTGCCCAATAACATAGTACTAATCTTAAACCCTGCTTTTGAATATAATGGGTTGGGTGTTGATGATGGCTTATCTATGAAGCAAATAGAAGAGTTAAGCAGGTGGGGAAAGAAAAAGAATGTGTATTTGAACGAGGCATTTGTAGAACTTCGTAAGAATGGAGGCAACTCTACTGCAAACCCTGTTTGTAAAGCAGCGAGTACAACGGTAGTTATTTCACCAGAAGATGAGCTTGTGTTGCCATGTTATCATCTAGGTAAAAAAAGTTTCAAAATTGAGGACTCTCTTCAAGATTTATATCGAACAGAGGAAGTTAAAAAGTTGGTTAGAAGCGAAGGGAAACTTCCAGCCTGTGAAGGGTGTACAATTAACTGTTATATGCAACCTTCTTTTAGTGTTGAGCTAAATAAATACTGGTTTAAAGCGTTACCGAGTACACTTAAATACAATTATTACAAAAGTACTTGGAAGCAATTATTTAGAAGTTAGGCTTAAGCGTTTTTAACACTAGACCTGCCTTCTCAAGGTCTTTAACTGGATAAGCAGCTATTTTTTTAAGTATGATTAACAAGGTATAAGGTTTAACATGTTAGCGTGGTTATTTGTCCGTTTATTGAATATATTTGTGCCACTTATAACAGTTAAAGATTGATCCATGGGTACCGTAATAATTTCTGCAATAGTCGCATTTTCACTAGTTATACTTTTGTTGGTGCTAATTTTATTATTTGCACAGTCTAAGCTAGTGCAATCAGGCGATGTTAATATTGTTATTAACGATGATAAGGACAACGCAATTGTAACTCCAGCAGGGGGCACATTGTTAACAACATTAACAGCTAACAAAATATTTTTACCATCTGCCTGTGGAGGTGGTGGTACTTGCGGTATGTGTAAATGTACTGTAGAAGAGGGAGGTGGTGAAGTTCTTCCTACCGAAGTTGGGCATTTGAGCAGAGAAGAGCAAAAGAATAATGTTCGTTTAGCCTGCCAAGTTAAAGTGAAGCAAGATCTTAACATTAGGGTTGACGATGAAATTTTTGGGATTAAGAAATGGGAGTGCGAGGTTATTTCGAACTATAACGTAGCCACTTTTATAAAAGCATTTATAGTTAGGTTGCCCGAAGGTGAAACCTTAGATTTTCAAGCAGGAGGGTATATTCAGATAGATGTGCCTCCAATTGAAGTTGATTTTAAGGATATGAATATTGAGCCCGACCCAAGTGACCCAGAAGGGAAAGATAAGTTTAAAGAAGACTGGGATAAGTTTGGTTTGTGGGATTTGAAAATGAAGAATGACGAAGAAATATTCAGAGCTTATTCTATGGCAAATCACCCTGCCGAAGGCAATATTGTAATGCTAACTATTCGTATTGCTACTCCACCTTGGGACAGAGCTAAAAACAGATGGATGGATGTGAATCCTGGAATTTGTTCTTCGTATGTGTTTTCTCGTAAACTTGGTGATAAGGTAACTATTTCTGGCCCTTATGGCGAATTCTTTATTAAAGATACAGATGCTGAAATGGTGTATGTAGGCGGTGGTGCTGGAATGGCGCCAATGCGTTCTCACTTATTTCATTTGTTTCATACGCTTAAAACAAGAAGAAAAGTTACTTATTGGTACGGAGGTCGTTCAAAAAGAGAGCTGTTTTATGTAGAAGATTTTAGAAAAATAGAAAAAGACTTTCCTAATTTTAAATTCTTTGTGGTGTTATCCGATCCGCTTCTAGAAGATAATTGGGTAGAGAAAAAAGATATGGATGACCCTAATGGAGATGGATTCTTAGGATTTGTGCATAATGCGGTAATTGACCAACAGTTATCAAAACATGACTCTCCTGAAGATATTGAATTCTATTTCTGTGGACCACCAATGATGAATAACGCAGTTCAAAAAATGTGTGACGATTGGGGTGTACCTCCAGAAAATGTATCGTTCGATGATTTTGGAGGATAAAAGATAATTAACATATAGGAAAAAGCTTGGCAAATGCCAGGCTTTTTTTGTTTTAGCCAATTATACTAATAACCGGAACCTGATTAATATTACAATATGTTTAGAACCGACTTAAACCATTTTTTGCAATCTTTCGACTCACAACCCTTGCATCAGTTTATGGAAATAGTTTCGTTTATGGGAACAGTTTATATGCTTTTATTAACAATATTAATTTTAATTGGCGGAGTAAATGTGCGAAAAGGGTTCTTGGTTTTAAACATATTAGGCTGGGGCGTTTTGTTTATGTTAGGAGCAAAAAACTATTTCGATTACCCACGACCCTTGGCAGTTGATGCCACGTTAGAAAGTTTTGGTAGAGACAAGACCCCTGAAAACTTAGTGGCTTTACAACCGACTCGTTTTTTTGAAGGATTTTCGGATGAGTTGCTATTAAAAACGAGGACAAGTAAGATTATGCGACATGGTTTACCTTCTAGTCATACGATGATAATTACTGCTGTGTGGTTAGGAATGGCGTTGCTGTTTCGGAAAAAGTGGCTTTGTGTTGTAAGTGTATCATTAATTACTCTCACTATTATATCAAGAATGTATTTAGGAATGCACTATTTAGGAGATGTAAGCTTGGGTTTAGTGTTAGGCTTAATTTTTAGTATTGGATTTAATAAGCTTTATAAATTAACAGGCTTAAAAGAAGAATTTTCAACAAGTAAAATAACGGTATTGTTCTTAGCTGCTCCGGTTATTTTGGCCTTTCTATACTCAGTAATTCCAGGGTTTCAAGCAGGTGCACTGATTGGGTTAAATTTAGGTTTACTATTAATACTTAGAATATGGGGAGAGCCTGTACTAGTAAGTTCTTCGCTAAAACGAATGTTAAATACTTTGGTTTTTGTGACCCTTTATTTTTCAATGTTCTTTTTATCTAAAAAGCTGCACTTACCAAAAGAAGGTTTGATGCCCCTCCTGATTTTTAGTTTTCTAAATTTTGTTACATTAATTCTTTCGTTCTATTTAGGCAAACTAATGGGTGTTTTTACTATCTCTAAGGCCTAAGGTTCTGACAGTTGATGCTCTTCTATTTCTTTGGTAAAATAATTATAGACCAGTGTTAACAGCAGAATAAAAACAGCGGCCAATACGGCTATAAGTACATCATATAGCACTTCAAGAGAAAGAGAAATACGGATAAGAATAGTGGCTAGAACGAATGCAGAATACCTAAAAATTTTGAAATAATTCATAGTGTATCGTAGGGCAATGAGCACAATTATAATATCGCTAAAAATTAGGATTGTATAAAATGTATGGAAGGAATGAAGATAATGACCCGTTTGTATTAGCCTGTTTATGTCGATATAGCCAACTACTGCAAAAGCTACAAGCAGTAGCAAGGATAGCATTTTTTTAAGTTGAATAAATTGATACTGATCGTCTTCGATAGTTGATATTTTTATATGCTTTTGAAGCTTAGAGTTTAAGCCTAGAATGAGAAATATAGCTATTGCACCAAAGCCGTAAACCATCATTTCTTTGAGAGGCTCATACGTGGCTCCCCAACTAAAATCGGAGCCCATATGACTAAAGGCTTTAAATCCATCTCTTAAAAATATGAGCGATATAAGCTCAAATTGTTTACTTACCGACTTGGAAACGGAAGTGGGAAGAATAAAGATCAACCCAAAAAGCTCTGTAATTAATAGCATTGTAAATACTATTTCAATAGAGAAAAACGGATTTTTAAACTTTGAAGTGAATGACCCAAGGGTAATGATGTCTTTTATTACTAAAAAACTTAATAAGGTGAGCACCACAAAACTTGCTACGAGTGTTACACTTATTAAATAAGAGCTCGTTTTACTTTCCCAAAAAGATTTGAGTTTATCGAATAAGAGGCTGATATAAGACAAGAGGACAGATTGCATCCTAGTCCTCTTTTTTCAACTTTTTATCATCTAAGTTTTTGTCTAAAAAGGCATTTATTTTATCAATATCTAGGTTGCCTTTAATTTCGCCAAACTTATCAATTTTAATATCAAACCCCTCTAAGTCCTTATGTACTTTAGGGCTGTCTTTTTTTTGCTTACTCATAACTTAATAGTTTTAATGGCAGTATCAATTCGTTTTATTGATTCTTCTACGCCAAGCACTGCTAATATACCCATTAAATCTGGCCCACCCCCCTGGCCTGTTAATGCTAATCGTAAGCCTGGCATTACTTTACCAAAGCCAAGCTCTAATTCGTTAACAGTCTTTTCAAAATGTTCTTTAAAGGTTTCAGGAGTTGGGCTTTCTAAGTCTTTAATTTTTGAAATGAATAATTTTAGTGCTTGAACAGTTTCTTCTTTCCATTTTTTCTTTACTGTTTTAGCATCGTACTCTGTTGGGCTAACAAAAAAGTACTGCCCATTGTTCCATAAGTCTTGAATAAATGTACTTCGTTCAATTAGCAAATCAACAATCGCTTTGGCCTTTGCGAATGAGCAAGAAATAGCTTCCTCATTTGCTTTTTTAATTATATAACCTGAAAGAATTTCTTTTGGAGTGGCTCTCAAATAATGTTCGTTAAGCCAATTGGCTTTTTGAATATCGAATTTAGCTCCAGCTTTGCTAATACGTTCTAATTCAAAAGCCTCTGCTAATTCGTGTAACGAAAAAATTTCTTGCTCTGTACCAGGGTTCCAGCCAAGAAGCGCCAAAAAGTTGACCATTGTTTCTGGCATATACCCTTTTTCTCTAAACCCTTCTGCTACTTCTCCAGTTTTGGCATCGGAATAATTTAACGGAAAAATGGGAAACCCGTGTTTATCAGCATCTCGTTTACTTAGCTTTCCATTTCCTTCTGGTTTAAGGAGTAATGGTAAATGAGCAAATGTAGGTGCATCCCATCCTAAATATTGATACAGAAGTACATGAAGTGGAGCTGAAGGCAGCCATTCTTCGCCACGAATTACATGGGTAATTTCCATTAAATGGTCATCTACTATATTGGCCAAATGGTAGGTAGGGAAACCATCTGATTTCATTAAAATTTTATCATCCATTGTATTGGTATTAACCACTACTTTACCTCGGATAATATCATTTACTTCTACGGTTTTATCGCCTTCTAATTTAATCCTAATCACATAAGGAGTTCCTGAATTAAGAAGCGACTCTACTTCGGGTTTCTCAAGCGTAAGCGAATTGCGCATCTCCATTCTATTAATAGAACTATACTGTTGATTGGCAGCTTTTGTCTCTTGCAATTTAGTACGCATTGTTTCCAGTTCCTCTGGGGTATCAAAGGCATAATAGGCAAAGTCGGCATCTAACAGTTGCTGAGCATACTGTTTGTATAAATGGAGCCGTTCCGACTGACGGTATGGGCCATAAGCTCCTCCGTTTGATGGGCTTTCGTCCGGAGTAATTCCGCACCAGTCTAAAGCTTCCATAATATAGGCTTCGGCTCCATCAACTTTACGCTTTTGGTCGGTATCCTCTATTCGTAAAATAAACTTACCCCCATGTTTTTTGGCAAAAAGGTAGTTATATAAGGCGGTACGTACGCCTCCAATATGGAGCCCTCCTGTTGGGCTGGGAGCAAATCGAACTCGAATCATTATTGAATTATTAAGTGCAATACTAATAGTATAAAAGCGTCATGCTGAGGAGCCGAAGAATCTCTTATTGTACACTAAATTACAATAAGCAGATTCTTCACTACGTTCAGAATGACGATGAAAATTTTAGCCTTGTTGTATAAATTAATTTAACGCTGCAATACAAGAAATTTCCACATTTACATTTTTGGGAAGCGTGCTTACTTCAACGGTTTCTCGTGAAGGAGGGTTCTCTCCAAAATAGCTTCCATATACTTTGTTAATAGCGCCAAAATCACCCATATCAGCAACAAAAATGCTGCATTTAACTACGTGATCGAAACTAATTCCTGCTTCTTGCAATATGGCTCCTAAGCTTTTCATAACCCTGTGGGTTTCGTCTTGAATACCTGAAGTAATAAGCTCCATCGTAGCAGGGTCTAAAGGAATTTGTCCTGATACATAAAGCATACCATTGGATGCCACAGCTTGGCTATATGGACCAATGGGAGCTGGAGCATTGCTTGTATTTATGATTTTCTTATCCATAATGTTTTATTGTATTTTTGGCAAAATTAGTCAATGATTCAATAGGAGCATTGTATTTAAATAAAAACAGATGAACATAATTGTTGTTGGCTCTAAAGCGCAGGCTGAATTAATCAAAGGAAAAGTAACAGGAGATCACACCTTATTGTTTTCAGGATTTTTATCCGAATCGCACCTAGAAAAAGCAGATGTTATTTTTGATTTTAGTATAGAAGAGAACCCCGAGGCACTTGAGCAATATGTAAACTACCCTGAGAAAGCTATTTTTTTAAATGCGGTTACTTTTAGTTTGGCAGAGCAAGCCGTGTATCAAACTAAGGTAGAATGTAAGCTTTTTGGTTTCAATGGTCATCCTACGTTTATTGAACGTAATTTATTAGAAGTTTCAATGTTTAATGAAGACGAAAAAATCTACCTTGAAAAATTAATGAATGATCTAGGCTTGGCCATTGAAGTGGTTGATGACCGAGTGGGTATGGTGACTCCTCGAATTATTGCCATGATTATTAACGAGGCCTTTTATACGGTAATGGAAGGTACCGCAACCAAAGAAGATATTGACTTAGGAATGAAACTGGGTACTAATTACCCCATGGGGCCGTTTGAGTGGGCAGCTAAATGGGGCATTAATAATGTGTATGAAGTACTTGATGCACTTTTTGAAGATACCAAAGACGAACGTTATAAAATTTGCCCTTTGTTAAAGAAGGAGTATTTAAAGGGGATGGTATAAGAATCCTGAGTCAGGGTATTCAACCCCTACTCTAGTGTTCGTCTATAAACTCAGTATCTGATTCAGAAAGTTTGCTATCAAGGCTTGTGAAATTCAAAAAAGCGGAGTTTACCGGGGTAATCGAGCATTTTTTTAATGAGCATAACGCAGATAGCGGACTTTATGGACAGACACTACTCTAACACCAATTCATTATCATTTGGTACCTGAAATTCGTTGCAAATTAATTTTTGCCTCCGATATTTTTCTGGATTAGTATCAACCCAATAGCCATCTCCCAAAAGCTTAAAAAAGTACCGCTTATCAATATACACTTGGTAGGCCTCTTGAATTTGGTATTGCCCATTTGAGGCTTGGTTTACACTGTCAATTGTTTCTACTTCAACCCATTTATTTTTCAGAAAGTGGATATAAACGGTGTCTTTACAAAAAAGTAGGTGTTTGGGTTCTCCACTACCTCCATTCCACTCAATGTCCATTTCATCAAGCGTAATTTTATACCTAAAGCTATGGGTAGTGCCATAATTATGCTTTGTAATAATGCCAATGGAAGTGGTTTCTTTATTTGTTTTTTCAACCTCTATATGCTGGCCATTGGCTAAAATTTCACTTATAATATTGGTGGTTTCTATACTCGCTTGGTTACAGCTTGCAACAACAAACAGCAAACCAGCAAATAAGAGGTTTTTTTTGAATGTCATTATTATCTAGGTACGTACACTTCTAAAAAAACGCTTGCCAACAAGGGCTTAATATTTATACTATTAAGCTGATTAGGAATCAAAATGCTATCTCCTAATTTATAATCTATCACTCCTCCCCCGTAGTTAATTTGCCCTTCTCCTTTCAAACACATTAGAATAATGAATGAATCGTGGTTTGAATAATCTCTAGAAACCTCTTTGTTAATTAACAGCCTGCTAGTTGTAAAATACTCACAGGATTCAAGCTCAACTTCTTGAGCAGTTCTATTATAAGCCGTTTTATACTCACCATAAAACTCATAATCAATGGCATCAATAGCCTCTTCTACATGTAATTCTCGAGTGTTTCCATTAGCATCTTTTCGGTCAAAATCATAAATGCGATAAGTAATGTCAGAGGTTTGCTGAATTTCTGCAATAAGCAGTCCTCTGCCAATGGTGTGCACACGCCCAGCAGGTAAAAAGAATACATTATCGTTGGCAACCTGCTCCTGATTTAGGAGGTCAGTTAATTTGCCATTATTGAAATATTCAAGGTATTCTTTTTTAGTTGTGGGCTTATTAAAGCCTGCAATCAAACTGGCTCCTTTCTCGGCATCCACTACATACCACATTTCCGTTTTGCCAAAGGAATTATGCCGTTCTTTAGCCATTTCATCATCTGGGTGCACCTGAATGGAGAGGTCTTGATTGGCATCTATAAATTTGATAAGCAGTGGAAAATCAGTGTTAAACTTTTTATACACTTTTTCTCCCACCAAACTGCCCTTATACTTTTCAATCAATTCTACTAACGATTTCCCTTTTAGGGCTCCATTGGCTACCACAGAAATATCTCCATGCACGCCCGATATTTCCCAGGATTCACCACAATCCAGGCTATCTGTTGGTTTAGCTAGCACAGTTTTTAGCTTGGTGCCACCCCAAATTTTATTTTTTAAGATGGGTTCAAATTTTAAAGGATACAGGTCTGGTTTAGTCATTTCTTACCGCTTTGTATTGATTAATTAATCCATTAGTTGAGCTATCGTGAGAAGTGATTTGTTCTTTCCCATTTAACTCTGGCAATATTTTACCTGCTAATTTTTTACCTAGTTCCACGCCCCACTGATCGAAACTGTTAATATTCCAAATTATACCCTGCACAAATATTTTGTGTTCGTACATAGCTATTAAAGAGCCTAAGGTATATGGTGTTATTTCTTTAACTAAGATGGAGTTGGTGGGTCTATTGCCTTCAAATATTTTGTACGGATATAGTTTTTCAATTTCTTGATTGGATAAACCTGATTCTTGCAGTTCAGCTAATACTTCTTCTTTCGTTTTTCCATTCATTAAGGCTTCCGTTTGAGCAAAAAAGTTAGCCATTAATTTAGGGTGATGGTCGCCAATAGGATTGTGGCTTTTTGCAGGTGCGATAAAATCACAAGGAATTATTTTGGTGCCTTGATGAATGAGCTGGTAAAAAGCATGTTGCCCATTTGTGCCAGGTTCTCCCCAAATAATAGGGCCCGTTTGGTAGTTTACTTTGTTACCATTATTATCTACGTATTTACCATTACTTTCCATATTGCCTTGCTGAAAGTAAGCGGCAAAACGATGCATATATTGGTCGTATGGAAGGATTGCTTCTGATTCAAATTTATGAAAATTGGTGTACCAAATACCAATAAGGGCAAGAATTACTGGAATGTTTTTATCGAAACTTGTATCCTTGAAATGATTGTCCATAGCATGAGCCCCCTCTAAAAGTTGCTCAAAATTATCATAGCCAATTGTAAGTGCAATTGATAACCCTATGGCCGACCATAAAGAGTAACGACCACCAACCCAATCCCAAAACTCAAACATATTATTGGTATCTATGCCAAATTCTGCCACTGATTTTGCATTGGTCGATAATGCTATAAAATGACTAGCTACGGTTTTTTCATCTTTATAATAATCAAGCAACCAAGTACGTGCCGAATGCGCATTGGTCATAGTTTCTTGGGTAGTAAATGTTTTAGAAGCTACCAAAAATAAGGTGGTTTCGGGGTTCACTTTTTTAAGTGTTTCTACAATATGTGTTCCATCTACATTCGATACAAAAAAGGTCTCTATTCCTTCTACCTTGTATGGCTTTAATGCTTCGGTAACCATTACAGGGCCAAGGTCAGAGCCTCCGATACCAATATTTACAATTGACGTAATTTTTTTCCCAGTAAATCCTTTCCATTCTCCACTATGCACCTTGTTCGAAAAGGCTTTCATTTTCAACAGTACCTTGTTAATATCAGGCATTACATCAGCTCCATCAACAAGAACAGGTGTATTACTTCTATTTCTAAGTGCAGTATGTAGAACAGCCCTTTTTTCAGTATGGTTAATTTCTGAGCCATTAAACATAGAAGAAATGGCCTCATGCAACTGGCATTCATTGGCTAAATCTTGTAAATAAGTTAATGTTTTTGAAGTAATTCTATTTTTAGAAAGATCAATCAGGATATCTTCAAATGAGATGTGAAACTCATTGAATCTATTTGAATCGTTTTTGAATAATTGTTTTATTTCTAATGATTCTAGTTCTTTGAAATGGGAGGATAAAGAAGTCCAAGAGTTAGTTTGGGTTGGGTTTATTGATTGCATACTGCAAAAAAAGAGTTTTGGTTGTTGATAATGAAACATCTTACCGTTAATTTGAGCCGCAATCGGTTTTTACATGGCAATTCAACAAGAAATAGGAGATAAAGGTGAGCAGTTAGCTGTTAATTACTTAAAAAGTAAAGGATTTTCTGTTTTAGAAAAGAATTATAGAGTAGGAAAATCTGAAATAGATATCATTTGTAAGAAAGATAATCTACTTGTATTTGTTGAAGTTAAGACAAGATCTAGCATAAAGTTTGGGCACCCAGAGTCTTTTGTGGGTGGAGCTAAAGCCAATAAGGTAATAGAAGGAGCAGAAGCTTATTTATTCGAGAAAAATTGGCATGGATCCATTCGGTTTGATATTGTTTCAATTCTAACAGGTGGAGATAACTTAGATGTTAAGCATTTTGAGGATGCTTTCTACTGAGGACGCTTTTTGTCTTTTACGTAGTCGTAAATCTGCTTTCCCCGGGTATTCCACTCTCTTAAAATATAGGGCTTAAATTTATCATCAAAAGGGTCTTTTCTATATTGAATTTCTCGAATTTTTCTTCCTCTTCTATTCGTGTAAAAAGAAGACCATTTCCCTACTTTTTTATTATACCTAAATTCCCCAGTAATAGCAATAACGCCCGTAGATGAAAAGTAGAAGTAATTGCCTTCTTTTACGCCATATTCAATAGGAATAATTTCTTTAATCTTAGTTCTTTCTGGGTCATAAAAACTTACTCTCGACTCTTTAGGCCAGCCTTTGTAATACTTCTCTTTATCAATAAGAATATCCTTTTTGTCTTTTCTAATCCACCTGCCGTGCTTGGTGCCGATATAAAAAATGCCTTCTTCTAAAGTAATATCGCCTATTTTTTTTGAATATGGCCCGTGTAATAAAGGGCCTTTCCGAGGGTCGTATTTTCTGGTTTTGCGTATTTGTTTACGTTCGGTGTCGTAATAATAAATATCTCTAACGTAGGGGTCAGGTGTTTGTGGTGTCTTTAGGGTGTTGAAGAGCTCCAAAGTAGCCTTGCTTCCAACACCTTTTCTTGCAAAGCTTTTCCTTGTTTTTAGCCCGTAATAAACATTCTTTTTTCTCTTCTTTTTTTTCTTCTCATAAACCTCTTCTTCCTTACCTAGGTCAATAGTAATAGGAGTAGAAATGGTGAACATATCGTCTTCACCTCCTTCTTCCACTTGAGAAAAAGTAATGGTTGGTAAAAAAAATAAAGCCAAAATAAAAAATCGCATCAACTCGAGTAACGAAAAAGCCGGAATAAAATTGCTCAAGCCTAACTCTTGTTTCATAAATGAGATAATAAATTTTATTCTACGGTTACAGATTTAGCCAGGTTTCTCGGCTGGTCAACATTACAACCCCTCATAATAGCAATATGGTAGGCCAATAATTGAAGTGGTATCACAGAAATTAATGGCATAAGAGGCTCTAAAGTATCTGGAACTTCTATGGTATAGTCTGCAATGTCTTTAATTTGTGTGTCGCCTTCTGTAACTATTGCAATTACCTGGCCCTTACGAGCTTTAACTTCTTGAATATTGCTCACAATTTTCTCGTAGCCACTGTCTTTAGTAGCAATAAAAACAACAGGCATGTCTTCATCAATTAGAGCGATTGGGCCATGCTTCATTTCTGCAGCTGGGTAGCCTTCAGCATGTATGTACGAAATTTCTTTAAGCTTTAAGGCTCCTTCAAGCGCAACAGGAAAATTGTATCCTCTTCCTAAATATAAAAAGTTTGTAGCATCCTTAAACTTTGCAGCAATTTTTTCAATTTGATTATTAAGTTGTAAAGCTTTTTCAACTTTTTGAGGAATATTTTCTAGCTCATAAAGCATATTTCTGAACACACTATCACCAATGGTTCCTTTTTTATAGGCCATTTTTAAGGCAATCATAAACATAACTGTGAGCTGTGCTGTGAAAGCCTTTGTACTTGCAACACCAATTTCTGGTCCAGCATGTGTATAAGCACCTTCGTGCGAAGCTCTAGAAATAGAGGAACCCACAACGTTACAAAGTCCGAAAATAATAGCTCCTTTCGACTTCGCAAGATCAATGGCTGCTAACGTATCGGCTGTTTCACCAGATTGTGAAATGGCAAAGACAATATCTCCTTCATTAATAATTGGATTTCTATATCTAAATTCTGAAGCATATTCAACTTCAACAGGTATTCTGCAAAACTCTTCAATGAAATATTCTGACACTAAACCTGCGTGCCAAGACGTACCACAAGCATTAATGATGATTCGATCAGAATTTGTGAGTTTGTTGGCGTATTCCCTTATTCCCCCAATAACTAATCTGTTTTCATCGGCATTTAGCCGGCCACGCATACAATCTTTAATGGATTTAGGCTGCTCATAAATCTCTTTGATCATAAAATGATCGTAACCCCCTTTTTCAATAGCCTCAAGCTCTAACTCTATCGTTTGTATGTAAGGTGTTTTTTCAACGTCTTTTAGATCTGTAATCGAGAGCTTACCATTCTCAACAATAGCAATTTCATAATCATTAAGATACACAACTTCATTTGTATATTCTATAATGGGTGTAGCATCAGAAGCGAAGAAAAACTCGCCCTTGCCAACACCAACAACTAAGGGACTCCCTTTACGAGCTGCAATTAATTGATTATCGTTGTCTTTAGACATAACTACAATAGCATAGGCGCCAACCACTGAGTTTAGTGCAATACGTACAGCTCGAGCAAGAGAACAGTCCCTTTCTTTTTGAATGTTTTCAATAAAATTAACAAGTACTTCTGTATCAGTTTCACTTTTAAAACTATAGCCTTTATTTACCAGTTCTTGTTTTATGGTAGCATAATTTTCTATAATTCCATTATGAATAATAGAGAGGTTTCCTGAATTAGATTTATGTGGATGAGCATTTTCGTCATTTGGCTCCCCATGAGTTGCCCATCGAGTATGCCCTATTCCTATACAACTTTTTAATGACTGGTCTTTAACAAGAGATTCAAGTTCAGATACTTTTCCCATCTTTTTATAGACGTTTAAGTTTCCATTTAAAACGCTTATCCCAGCGCTGTCATAACCTCTATATTCTAGTCTTTTAAGACCTTTTATGATAATAGGGGCCGCTTGTTGTTTGCCTATATAGGCTACGATTCCACACATTAGTTTGGTTGGTTAGAAGTTTGTAGTAGAGTAATCAATTTTTACCCGAATACTATCTTTATGTACTTTTAAAAAGTTTGTTTGTGAATGGCTTGGGGCAGATTGTGGGGTTTTTACACTAGAAGGAACAAACAATATCATTTCACCTCCCTGCTCCAACGGTGTTTCACTTGTGTTGTACCCACCATCTATAATATTTTGGAAAAAATTTGACATTGTTGCATCATAGCCCAATGAATCGATTGTTCCAAAGAGAATCTCTTGCGGTACGCCATAATAACCAGGGAAGGTTGGTGTATTACCTCCAATAATTTCTCCTTGTAAAACATTTAAAAGGCTATCTTCATGTGGTAATGCAAGCGTAGGCCAAGTATTTTCGGAGTCAGTAAAGTAGCCGAGTAAACTAAACGGGTAATCTGCCCCAGACTTGTTAATTGAAATGTCGCCTAAAGCAAATCTTGCTTTTTGTATAATTATATTGCTTACAGTATCAGAGGCCATCTCATTATTTAGGTAATCGTAAACTGTATTTAGGTTTACTTTTAGACCTATCAGAGTACCTGCTTGTAAATACCTGTAATCATTACTTGGTTCAAAATCTTGATTATTAGGTATCATTCCGTTAAGGGGAGTTCCGGCTAAATCCGAATCTATATGATAAAAATTTGTACTGCCTATGTCGAGAGAATAGGAGCGATCTACGAGCTCTCCTGCTGAATTTACTTCGGTATAATTAACTTTAATCCTGAATGTTGAAGTGTTGAAGTGAAGGATTTTATTATTATTAGAACTTGGTACTATTGCGATTCCATTAATAAAGGCGTTAAAGGTAGATTCATTTTCAAAAATAGGATCATTAGCAACCATTTTGTTGAAAATTAATTTTCCGAAATCATCACTTATATCGAATTGGAATAATGAATCGGTTGCAAGGGTGTCATTTTCTTGGATAAATATATCTGCAGTTCCGAGTAAAGAGCCAACTTGTAATTCATCCACTCTTGTGTAATCTACACCCTCTTCAAGAGGCTCTGAAAGCTGGTAAATATCAAACGACTGAATTTCATCATTCTCTCCTTCCGAGCCATAAATTGAAACAAATTGGATTGATAGTGAAGTACCAGTATAGGTAGCACTAGAGCTTAATATCGGTATTGAGGGTTGAATTCCGAGCCACGTATATGATTTAGATGAAATTGTTCCAAAATCCGAATCTGTGTAAATTCCTGCTTGCAATGAAATAGAGTTTGTTGTTGACCTGGGATTAAACTGAACTTGCATACTGGGTAACACAAACTCCTTGTATTTGGTAGAAATTACACTGTTTTTGGGATCAACATCTAATCCAATTTTACCCGGGTCTTCACACGAAACAAAAAATAAAGGAGTGAGCAGAACTACTGCTACAACCTTAAATTTCTTAACCAATAAGTTCATTATATAATTCGAAGTATAATTCGGTGAAATTTTCGTCTTTTTCAATGGTATTAATCTTCTTCTTCTCTTCACAATCATCAAACAATTGTAAAAGCTCCTTATTAAGGTCATCACTTGATTTTATCACAGCATCAGAATATTCCATGCCAAGTTTCATAAAACCAGAGTAATCAGCCGATTTAAGATTTTTAAGATTTTCATCTTCAACATCTATCATCTTAACCTTGCTAAACAAATCGCCATTAAATTTATGATTAAATTTATTATCATAAACTGTAAATACAGTTTTTGAGTTTTGGAAAATAGGGTCGTTCTTGTAAGTAGTTTTTATATATAATGGAATCAAGCTCGTCATCCAATCGTTACAATGAACAATGTCTGGAGCCCAGCCAAGTTTTTTAACCGTTTCTAAAGCACCTTTACAAAAGAAAACAACTCGTTCGTCATTGTCTTCATAAAATTTATCTTCCTTATCGTTAAAAACGAACTTTCTTTTAAAATAGTCTTCGTTATCGATAAAATATACTTGAAGTTTTGCCGTAGGAATAGAAGCAACCTTAATAACCAATGGCTTTTCTTCTTCTCCTACAGATATATTGATTCCTGAAAGTCTTACAACCTCATGTAATCTATTTTTTCTTTCATTAATAAGTCCGAATCTTGGCACTAAAATTCGTATTTCCATCCCTTTTTCTTGCATTGCCTGGGGTAACTTTCTTACAAAGTCTGCTACCTCTGAGGTTTGCAAAAACGGATCAATCTCACTTGCCACATAGAGTATTCGAAGTTTCGACATAAATGTTGATTTTTAATATGACCATAAAATGGGTGCACAAAGATACGCCTTTTTTAAGCTGTTATCAATATTAATTTGAATGAAAAACGTATTTTTGCCACCCAATATTGTAAAACAAGCGGTATGCCTCAAGTAATTAGGTCTAAATATGACCTTAAAGCCGTAATAAAAAATATAAAAAGCAAGCGTGCTAGTATAGGGTTAGTTCCAACCATGGGTGCTTTGCATCAAGGTCATTTGCAGTTAGTTGAAACGGCAAACCAACATTACGATGTAACAATTGCTACCATTTTTGTAAATCCTACTCAATTTAATAATAAGGCGGATCTTAAAAAGTATCCTAAAACAGAAGAGGCTGATATTGAGAAACTAAGCGCAACTGGTTGTGATGTGATTTTTATTCCGGAGGTAAAAGAAATTTACCAGAAAGAAGTAACCATAGGACTAAACTTTGGTTACTTAGAGGAAATATTGGAAGGTAAACATCGCCCCGGTCATTTTAATGGAGTGGGACTTATTGTAATGAAACTATTTGGATTGGTTGAACCAACGGGTGCATTTTTTGGACAAAAGGACTTGCAACAATTTAGAATTGTTTCAACTTTAATAGCTGACTTTGACTTACCTATCAAGCTCCACTTGGTGCCTATTATTCGAGAAACGAGTGGGTTGGCTATGTCATCTAGAAATAGGAGGCTAAATGATGCTGAACTCAAAATCGCAACTACGATATATTCTGCTTTGCATCTAGCAAAGGCACAATTAATAGAAGGATACACTCAAGAAATGGTTCTGGATAATGTAGAGAGAGTGTTTAGAGAGGAGAATGGTATTGAACTAGAGTACTTTGAAATTGTTGATGAAGAAACTCTTCTTTCTAAAACTAAAGTAAGTGAAGGAGATAGGCTAGCTTTGTGTGTTGCTGCATTTGTTGCAGGTGTAAGGTTAATTGATAACATAATTTTTGAATATAAGGAATGCAAATACAGGTAATGAAATCCAAAATCCACCGAGTAAAAATCACTCAAGCTGAGCTACATTATGTAGGTAGTATTACTGTGGATGAAGATTTGATGGATGCTGCGGACATTGTTGAGAACGAGAAAGTACAAGTAGTAAACATAAATAATGGAGAGCGTTTAGAAACTTATGTTATTACTGGAGCCAGAGGTACGGGTGAAGTTTGCTTAAACGGCCCTGCTGCACGGCTTGCCCAAGTAGGGGATGTGGTTATATTAATTACTTATGGATTGATAAACAAAGAGGAAGGTAGGACACATGTGCCTACAATAATTTTCCCTGATGATAATAACAAACTTGTTTCATAGGTTTGAAAAATAAGCTAATTACATTTTTAAAATACTCTGTTGGGCTGCTAATAGCTGGTAGCCTTCTTTATTATGTATTTAAAGATTGGGATTTAAGCGATTTGTTAGAAAGGTTTAAGCAAGTAGATTATTCCTGGGTTTTTCTCTCAGTCTTTCTTTCAATTATTAGCCATGTTATTAGAGCCTATAGATGGAATTTGCTGTTGAAGCCTCTTGGATATAAGCACTTAACTACATTTAGAACCTTTTTGGCTGTTATGATTGGGTATTTTGTTAACCTGTTAGCTCCAAGGGCTGGAGAAATTACAAGGTGTGGCATTATGAAAAAGAATGATGGTGTCAACATGTCAGTATCATTGGGTAGTGTTGTTGCAGAGCGAATAGTGGATTTACTTGGGCTAATTATTATTATATTGCTTGGCCTAACCTTGCAGTTTGATAGGCTGAGTGGGTTTATGCTGGATTTCTTTAACTCAAAAACTGCAGGTGTTGACATAAATTCTTCGGTTATTCAATTAATGATTGTACTTGGTGTGGTAATTGTATTTGTTGCTTTAGTTTTATGGTGGATGCGGGCAAAAATTATGCGGTTGCCCATCTATTTTAAACTACGATCTTTTACAATTGAACTATATGATGGGTTTAGCAGCGTTCTAAAACTCGAAAACAAAGTAGGGTTTTGGAGCTCAACAGTATTGATTTGGGTGTTTTACTTTGCTATGGCCTATGTAGTGGTTTTTGCACTACCCACAACTTCCCACCTTAGCTTATTGGCAGGATTGTCAATCTTAATTATGGGTGGTTTGGGTATGTCTGCACCAGTACAAGGAGGGTTTGGAACCTACCATATTTTGGTTGGTTCTGTGTTAGGGTTGTATGGAGTAGTTGAGAAGGATGGATATTTTTTCGCAACTTTAATTCACTCCTCTCAAACATTGTCAATTTTGTTATTTGGTGGGTTAAGCTTTATTATTAGTTTGAGGGTAAAAAAGAATAAAATTGATGTTTAACTTTAAATAAATTATTATGTTAATTATTATATTCATCGTTTTTGCTATTATCAGTTTTGCTGTTAGTAATACGTTAAAAAGAAAATTTAAAAAATATTCTCAAATACCATTAGCATCTGGGATGTCTGGAAAAGAAGTGGCAGAAAAAATGCTTAGAGATAATGGTATTTATGATGTAAGTGTAGTTCATATTGGAGGTAGCTTAACAGACCATTACAACCCTGCCAATAAAACTGTAAATTTGAGTGAAGCCGTATATATGGGCCGATCTGCAGCTTCGGCAGCCATTGCCGCTCACGAATGTGGGCATGCTGTGCAGCATGCAACAGCCTATAATATGCTAACATTAAGAACAACCTTAGTACCTCTGCAAAATGCAAGCGGTAAAATAATGAACATCATATTTTTTGCAATGCTATTTGGAGGTATGTTTTTAACAAGCGTATTTCCAATGCAACTCGTACTATTGGTTGTTATTGGGGTTAATTTAGTTTTTACATTATTTGCTTTTGTAACTTTACCTGTAGAGTTTGATGCTAGTAAACGTGCATTACAATGGATAGAAACAAATAATGTTGTTACTTCCCAAGAGTATGAAATGTCGAAAGATGCACTTAAATGGGCTGCTATGACTTATGTCGTTGCTGCTTTGGGAGCGTTAACAACATTGTTATATTATGTAATGATTTTTCTTGGAGGAAGGGATTAGGCATCCCCTTACAAATAATTAATTAAAAGTATTATGAACTTTGATTTTACCGAGGAGCAATTAGCGGTTAGAGATGCAGCCAGAGATTTTGCTCAAAACGAACTTTTACCAGGAGTAATTGAAAGAGATGAGAACGCACAGTTTCCTACAGAACAAGTAAAAAAACTTGGAGAACTTGGCTTTTTAGGAATGATGGTTGATCCTAAGTATGGAGGAGGGGGAATGGATACGGTTTCCTATGTGTTGGCCATGGAAGAGATTTCTAAAGTTGATGCATCAACCTCGGTTGTAATGTCAGTAAATAATTCGTTGGTATGCTGGGGACTTGAAAAGTTTGGAATGGAAGATCAGAAACAGAAATACCTTACTCAGTTGGCTTCCGGTCAAAAAATAGGCGCTTTTTGTTTAAGTGAGCCTGAAGCTGGATCAGATGCAACTTCTCAAAAAACAACCGCTGAAGATAAAGGAGATTATTATTTACTTAATGGTACCAAAAACTGGATTACGAATGGTGGCTCAGCAGAATACTATATTGTTATTGCGCAAACACACCCTGAAAAAGGGCACAGGGGAATAAACGCTTTGATTGTTGAGAAAGGCATGGAAGGTTTTGTGGTAGGAAAAAAGGAGCAAAAGATGGGTATTAGAGCCTCCGACACTCACTCCCTAATGTTTACAGATGTTAAAGTTCCTAAAGAGAATAGAATAGGCGAAGACGGTTTTGGATTTAAATTTGCTATGAAAGTGCTTAGTGGAGGCAGAATTGGTATCGCTTCTCAAGCGCTGGGAATTGCTGCTGGCTCATTAGAGCTTTCCTTGAAATATTCAAAAGAACGTAAAGCCTTTGGGGTTGAAATATCCAAACATCAGGCTATTCAGTTTAAGCTTTCAGAAATGGCAACAAATATTGATGCTGCTAGGTTACTTTGTTTGCAAGCAGCTTATTTAAAAGACCAACATAAGGATTTTACAAAAGCGAGTGCAATGGCCAAAGTGTTTGCTTCAAAAACCGCAATGGATGCTTCTATTGAAGCAGTTCAAATTCATGGAGGTTATGGTTATGTAAGAGAGTACCATGTAGAAAGGTTTATGAGAGATGCGAAAATTACCCAGATTTATGAGGGCACTTCTGAAATCCAAAATATAGTTATTGCAAGAGAGCTATTAAAGTAGAAAAGAGCCATTTCTTATAATAGTACAAAAAAGATTCATTAAAATTTCGGATTTTAAAAATTGCGTATTAGATTTGTCCAAGAATTTTTTGCACAATTGTTTCTTGATGGTTAAACACTAAATTACATGGAAGATTATAATAAAATAATTGAATCGTTAGGGGTAAGGTATATTAAGGCTAAAAGCATAAATGTTAAGCAGCCTGTTAGTATTTCTAATTTTTATGATGTTGAAAATACCGCAATTTTTGTAAAATCTGGTAAACTGAGTTTTGAAGACTCAACAGGCGTGGTAGAGGCCGAAGAAGGAGAGGTTATATTTATTCCTGGTGGAAAACGAACCAAATTAACTTACGGAAGCAATGCGAAAGCTGAGTTAACTGCGGAAGAGTTTGTGACAAAGAAAGAACTTTACCTTCAATCTCATACTCAAGGAGTTGCTGTGGACCCTACGGTAACAGATTCGATGATTGTTGTAACTTTTGAAGCGAAGGTCTTTAACTCTGTTAACTTTTTTGCTTCGTTAGATATTGAGCCATTTGTGATTAAGAGCGATGATATCAATTTTACAATTAAGCAGTTATTTCTAGAGTCGATATCTGATGAACCAGGAAGTAGTAGAGTTGTTAAGTTAAAAACTGAGCAGCTTGTAGTTGAAATTATTCGTTATGTTATTAAAAACAGATTGTTTGTTGAGCAGCTAGCAACAAATAGTACTTATTTTAAGGATCCTCGTCTTATTGATATATTCAATTTTATTAGAGAAAATATAAATGGGGACTTGTCTAATAAAGTATTGGCAGAAGTTGCCAATGTTTCTGAAGATTATGTGGGTCAGTATTTTAAAATGTTAACAGGAATTAACCCTCAGGATTACATTGAATACCAACGAATGGAAGAGGCGGTTAATTTATTAAGAACTTCAAAAAATAGCATTCGAGAAATTGGTAAGCAAGTAGGTTATAAGGATACGGCTTATTTTTGCCGAAGATTTAAAATGATGTTCGGTATTCCTGCAGGAAAAATGAGGCGCAGAGAATCATTGATGAACCTCTAAACTTCGGTTAATATCAGAAACGGCACTGGCTATTTCAAATAAAATAGCAGCGTTAGTTTCTGCCGCATTACCAACTACAATACAATGGGCCCCAGCAATGAGGGCCTTTTTTGCGTCTTCATAAGTTCGAATTCCCCCACCAATTATCAGTGGTGAGTTTAAACTACCCGATACTTTCGAAATCATATCTTCAGAAATAGGGTTTGTAGCCCCACTGCCAGCATCCATATAAATGAGTGATTGACCTAGCATTTCGCCCGCCAAAGCTGTTGCTACTGCAAGGTCTGGTTTATTATTGGGGATTGGTGTTGTATTGCTAACATAAGCGGTACTAGAAGGCTCTCCTATGAGTAAATATCCGGTAGGAATGGCCTCTAGTCCTAGCTTTTTAATAAGTGGAGCACCCGAAATATGTTGCCCGATTAAATATTCAGGGTTTCTTCCTGAAATAAGGCTTAAAAAGAGGATGGCATCTGCTTCGCAAATTTGATTTACATTTCCTGGAAATAAGACAACAGGTTTAGTCGTGTTTTTTCGAATATATTGAATGAGCTGCTGGGTGCTCCCATCGGCAACTAAGCTACCACCAACAAAAATGGCACTAATTTCATTAATAGAATTTATAGTGTTTAATGTGGTTTCAACTTGAAACGGCCCTGTTTTATCTGGGTCAATTAGTACAGCAAAGGATTTATTTTTTGATTGAAATACTTGCTGATATACGTTCATTTTTTGATCTTTTATTTTTTAGATAATCAACTAGCCTTTTTTGGCTTTCATTAAATAATAGGCTTGAACCTTGCTGAAGCATCATTGAAAAAATAGGGTAAAGCAGTTTATTAGGTACGGCTTTACTCGAAGAAGCTTCCTTAGCAGTGTGCTTTACTCTAAATTTAGATTCTAAAAATCGGTCGAATATGGTGTATAACAACAATATACCTGTACCAATTACTAATAGCCCTTTACCTGCATCAATCGACTTATTGGCACTTTCTTCAAAGTGCTTTTGTAACTCTTTTTTCTTACTTTCAAGAATAGCCAAAAGTTCCTTTCTACGCTCGGCCTTTTCTTGCTCTAGTGTGTTAATTACTAAATTCATTCACTATTTTTCCTTTCTTTTCCCTTTGTACTGTGTTAAAAATTTCAACCGTATCGCTGCTATGCTTTCAATTTTTGCCTTGTCCAAAGTAAAAATATAAGCAAAAATAGTGAATGAATTTAGTAATTAACACACTAGCTTATTCAAGGTCATCCTCTTCTTCGCTCTTATGTAAATTATTCAAAGATTCTTCTATTCGTATTTCTAACTTTTTGCCCACATTAAACACTTTATACCCAACAAGTAATAAAATGTAAAATAAAGTTACGATTGCGTATCCCCAATAATTACTTTCCATAAAGTAATTTATTAGTGAAGCAATTGTTACACTTAAAAAAATTACTATCAGAAATACCATTATGCCTAAAAAAACAGCACTGATTATTTTGGAAGCTGTTTTGGCGGCTTCTTCTTTGAGCTCAATTTTTAGTAATTCTACTTTGGCTTCAACAATGGCAACTATATCTTCAAAAATAGAATCTACTTTTAAAAAACTCAATAATTTTTTGTAATCGGCCATAGCTTAAAATTGTTATACTAAAATAAGCCTTATTTATTGGATACAGGAATTCTCGTTGGTACAAGTATTGCTTTTCCAAATTTAGATTGCACTGATTTATAGACCGGGTAAGCCTCTAACTGGCTGTAGAAGTATCCCATTCTAACTTTATAATTGGGTTGGTCAAATATAATTTTCGGTTTACTCTCTGGGAAATGTCTAAATGCTCTAAGTTGCACCTCCTTGGCTTTAGACCTATCATGGCCTGAGTATAACTGAATTGTTAGCCCTTCCACATAGGTTGTTTTATTGGAATTATAGTTGTTAACTATTTGCAAGGCCGAGTCTAGCCGCGCTGTGATGATAAGTGTTGTATCAATTACTACTGGAGTATTTTTTTTTGTAATTTCTGAGGTAGAATCTACAGGATCAGGAGGCAAATATGCGCTAAGGTCTTCTGAATAGGTGGAAGAATTTGCCTTATTAGATTTTACCGTTGATAGGCAAGCAGTACCTAAAACCATTAAAATAAGTATCAGTATATGGTTAACTCTAATCATTAACTTTCAATAATAACACAATTACCTTGTCTCACGTCTTCTTCAACCACCTTAAATTTTACATCTTTTTTAACATTGCCATTAGCATACTGAACGGTTACTCTTTCATTTCTGCTAGCTATTTTTTGTGTTTTGGCAGGTTCTACTTTTTGAGGAGTTTTGCTTGGGTCATGAGCTTGGCGACCATCACTTAATGCAGATCGACTTTCATCTTTTTGCTCATTAAGTTTTTGCCTTCGTTGAGCTCTTGCTTCTTGAACTTCGTCTGCCTCCTGTACCGGTATTTCTGCCTTCATTAAAAATGAGATGGTGTCTTCATTAAGTTTGGCAATAAATAGCTTGAAAAGATTAAACCCTTCAAACTTATAAATTAAAAGAGGGTCTTTTTGCTCATAAACAGCATTTTGAACGGACTGCTTTAGGTCATCCATTTCACGTAGATGCTCTTTCCACAGATTATCGATGATTGCTAGCACAATCATTTTTTCCATGGCGTTAATCAATTCCACACCTTCTGTTTCTACACATTTGGCTAAATCTGCACTTACTCCAATTTGTTTTTTACCATCAGTAAATGGCACCAAAATGTTTTTAACAGTGGCTCCTCTTGTTTTTTGAATATCCTTTAAAATGGGCAAAGACTTTTCGGTAATAGCCTTATTCTTACGTTTATAGTGCTCTAACGCTAAGTCATAGGTTTTCTCCGTAAGCTCTTGTTCCCCAATTTCGGCAAACTCTTCTTTGGTAATGGGCAAGTCTATTTGTAAAGAACTTAACAGGGTAAGTTTAAAACCATCAAAATCATTGGTTCCTTTATGATTTAGCACAATGTCATCACATGTGTCGTAGAGCATGTTGAGGATATCGAGCTCAAGTCGTTCTCCATTTAGTGCATTTTTTCTACGAGTATAAATTACTTCACGTTGCGAGTTCATTACATCATCGTACTCAAGCAAACGTTTACGAATACCAAAGTTGTTTTCTTCTACTTTTTTCTGTGCACGTTCAATGGAATTAGTAATCATTGAATGCTGAATTACTTCCCCCTCTTGCAAGCCAATTTTATCCATTAGCTTCGCAATTCTTTCAGGCATAAATAGCCTCATTAGGTTATCTTCTAATGACACAAAGAACTGAGACGAGCCAACATCTCCCTGTCGTCCTGCTCTACCTCTCAACTGCCTATCAACCCTTCTAGATTCGTGTCTTTCAGTACCAATAATGGCTAAACCCCCTGCTTCTTTTGATTCAGGAGCTAGTTTTATATCGGTACCTCTACCAGCCATGTTGGTGGCTATGGTAACGGTGCCTGGCTTCCCTGCCGCAGCTACAATGTCGGCTTCTTTTTGGTGTTGTTTTGCATTTAATACTTGGTGGTCAATCTTTTTAAGCTGCAACATCCTACTTAGTAATTCCGATATTTCTACGGACGTTGTACCTACCAGCACGGGTCTTTTTTTGCTCGTTAGCTCTATTATTTCTTCAACAACTGCATTAAATTTTTCACGAACAGTTTTATACACTTTATCTTCAGCATCATCTCTCACAATATTTCTATTGGTAGGAATCACCACTACATCTAACTTGTAAATTTCCCATAATTCACCTGCTTCAGTTTCGGCCGTACCCGTCATACCCGAAAGCTTATGATACATTCTAAAATAGTTTTGCAAGGTAATGGTTGCATAGGTTTGAGTAGCATCCTCCACCTTTACATTTTCCTTAGCTTCAATGGCTTGGTGTAATCCATCGGAGTATCTACGGCCATCCATAACACGGCCAGTTTGCTCATCTACAATTTTAATTTTACCATCATCGAGTATGTATTCAGTATCTTTTTCAAATAAGGTAAATGCTTTTAATAGCTGGTTAACAGAATGAATCCGTTGTGCTTTAATGGAGTAATCTTGAATTACTTCATCTTTCTTCTTCACCTTTTCTTCTGGAGATAGCGACTCATCTTTCTCGAGCTTAGATACCTCGTCCCCAATATCTGGCAAGATAAAGAAACTTGAGTCTTCTCCTTCTCCTGTAATTAGGTCAATACCCTTTTCAGTTAAGTCAATACTATTATGCTTTTCATCTATGGTAAAGTAAAGAGGCTCATCTGCCTCAGGCATCATTTTGGAGTTATCCTGCATGTAGAAGTTCTCCGTTTTCTGCAGAACTTGTTTAATGCCTGATTCACTTAAAAATTTAATAAGAGGTTTATCCTTAGGCAGGCCTCTGTAAGCTCTAAATAATGCTAATCCTCCTTCTTTTTCTTGCGTATCAGCTAATTGTTTTTTTGCATCTAGTAAATATTGATGTACAATTTTTTTCTGAGCATCAACTAACTTTTGAATTCTTGGCTTTAAGTCGTAAAACTCGTGCTCATCTCCTTTTGGAATAGGGCCTGAGATAATTAATGGAGTTCTAGCTTCATCTACTAATACCGAATCCACTTCATCTACCATAGCAAAGTGATGCTTGCGTTGAACTAAGTCATCTTGCTCTTTAGCCATATTATCTCTTAGATAATCAAAACCAAATTCATTGTTAGTTCCATAAACAACCCCAGCTTTATACGCTTTAACTCTTTCTAGAGAATGGGGTTCATATTTATCGATACAATCAACACTAATGCCGTGGAACTCTAAAAGAGGCCCCATCCATTCCGAATCCCTTGTTGCTAAGTAATTATTTACAGTAACTAAATGAACACCTCTACCAGCTAAGGCATTTAAAAATGACGGGAGGGTAGAAACTAATGTTTTACCTTCCCCCGTAGCCATTTCAGCAATTTTTCCTTGGTGTAGAACCACACCACCAATGAGTTGAACATCATAATGAATCATGTTCCAAACCATTTCAACACCAGCCGCTTGCCACCTATTTTTCCAAATAGCTTTATCGTAATTTATCTCTACATGGTCGTGAAGTGCAGCATATTGCTTGTCGTGCATAGTGGCTGTTACCTCTAAGGTTTCGTTCTCAGTAAATCGCTTGGCGGTTTCTTTTACAATGGCAAATGCCGTTGGTAAAACATCTAATAATACTTTTTCAAGCTCTTCATTTCTATCTTCTTCAAGTTTATCAACTTGGTTAAACAGTGCTTCTTTTTGATGGACATCAAGAGATTTATCTTCTGTGGCCTCTTTTTGGAGAGCTGCAATTTGATCATCGATGGATTGGAGGTGGTTATTTATGATAGTTCTAACCTCTTCAGTTTTTGCCCTTAGTTCATCATTGCTTAAAGGTTGCAATGTATCAAAAACCTCATTGGTTTTAACTACATAGGGCATTATTGCCTTAATGTCTTTGTCTGATTTGGTGCCAAATATCTTGGCAACGGTTTTGCTAAAAAAACTAGCCATTGTTTACTTACAATTTTAAATTAAAGGGTCAAAGGTACACTCTTTTAATGGTCTGAGAGATGTATTTTGCCTGAAAAAACATGTTCTGCGGGACCTTCTAACCATACATTTTTGTAACCATCTTTAGTAGGTTCAAAACTAACTGCCAATTGCCCACCTTTTGTTTTGATGTTTAGTAGTGAAGAGCATCCTTTTGTGAATGCTGCCAAAGCTGCTGCTGTTACTCCAGTACCACAAGAAAGAGTTTCATTTTCTACTCCTCTTTCATAGGTGCGTACAAATAAGTGGGCGTTATCTAAAATTTCAACAAAATTAATATTAGCACCACTAGATCCAAAAAGGCCAGAATTTCTCCATTTCCTTCCTTCAGTTACAACATCAACTTGTTGAACGTTATCAACAAATAAAACAACATGTGGTGAGCCAGTATCAAGAAAAATGCCCTGTCCGTCCGGCAGGCGGGCACCTTCTATTTGTCTGCCATTTTGTACATTGGCCATTTGTAAATTGATGGTTTTTCCTTTTATTATGGCTTGATGAGAACCATCAAATGCATTGAACGAAGTTTTTTCAAAGGTTATCTTTAAGGATTCTGCAAATCTTATGGCTGCCCTACAACCGTTTCCACAAAGGCTTTGAGAGCCATCGGGGTTATAAAATATCATTTCAAACTCTTCCTTGTCAGAGTTTTCAATTAAGATTAAACCATCAGACCCAATTCCGAACTTTCGATCACAGAGTTTTTCAATGTGAGAAGTATCTTTTGGGAAAACACTTTTTCTATTATCAATTATAATAAAATCGTTGCCTGCGGCTTGGTATTTTTCAAATCTTATTTGCATCTACAACGAAGTTAGCAGGTTTAAAAATAAATTCGTAAATTGTGCTATTGCTATTTTTTAATAATGACTATAATTGAAGATAAATTAGGCCTTACAGAGTGTTTGGGATACAAGAAATTACTTATTTCTACTTACAAAGGTAGAGGTAATGGTGATGTGCCCTTTGGCCTTTTGGCTCCCATTATTGATTTCAAGATATATTATTTCTTTTTAAAAGCACTGGCTCGTTCAGGCAAGTCATTTTATCCCGTAGCTGTAGAAATCACTTAAAAATTTAAACTTTCGTTTATCAGGTTCTTATAAGATGTTAATTGCTAGAAATTCTTTCGTTACAACTCATTTTTACCCACAGGAAAAGATTCTTGTTTCGGTATATAAAGGAAGGTCGAATGTTGAATTAGGTATTAAGCACTTAGAGGCTGTAATTGAATTTTATTCTAAAAATGAGGTTAAAGGCTCAATTGTTGACATAACAAAGATATATGGCTCTTTTTCGAAAGGGGTGGACTTTTTAAAGCAATCATATTACCCTGTGGCTGTAGAAAGCGGACTATATTGTCAGGCTTATGTAATTCCTAATGATATTATAGTTGAAACTTTAAGTAATAAACTAGTATCAATGGCTTTGTCATTTATTGAAAAAGCCAGAGCATTTACTGACAGAGATAAAGCTGAGGAGTGGGTAAAAAAAGAGCTTAGCAAGCACCTTGACTCACCCTCCAAGTATCAATTGGAGACAGAGAAATAATTAGTTTAAATTTATTTATT